>DUTS01000130.1 GCA_012841935.1 Clostridia bacterium | reverse complement strand
TGAAGATAAGCCTATTTTTTTATCTATTGGGTATTCGTAGTTTAAATAGCGACATGTCATTGGTGTCATGTGATGGAAAGGGAATCCTTTGAGGATAATGAAGTAGCTGAAGTTTTAAATAAATATTTTGTGTCCATAAAGGTTGATCGGGAAGAACGACCTGATTTGGATCAATTGTATTTAAGTTTTTGCCAGATCTTTACCGGTCAGGCGGGATGGCCCCTGACTGTTTTTTTAACCCCGGAGAAAAAACCTTTTTTCGCTGGTACCTATTTTCCTAAAAAAAATAGGGCTGGTATGTTGGGTTTACTTGATTTATTAAAGCAAATTGCTCAATTATGGCTAAAGGAAAAAGAAAAATTAATTATGTCCGGGGAAACACTTACTAAAATGCTGTATGAGGAGTATCTAGAGAAAAATGGAGATGAAATGTCACCCGAGTTTGTAAAGCAGGCTTATCAACAATTGGTTTCCCGTTTTGATCCCCTTTATGGTGGTTTTGGGGGTGCACCTAAGTTTCCCACGGCACATCGTTTAACATTTTTGCTCCACTATTATTATGAACAGGGTATGAATGAAGCCTTATTTATGGTAGAAAAAACCTTAAAACAGCTTTATAAAGGTGGTATTTTTGATCATCTTGGTTTTGGTTTTTCACGTTATGCTACAGATAGAAAATGGTTAGTGCCTCATTTTGAAAAAATGTTGTATGATAATGCTTTATTGGCTATAGCCTATTTAGAGGCTTATCAGGTTACTGGTAGGGAATTATACCGGAAGGTGGTCAAAAAAATATTTACTTATCTTTTTAGAGAAATGACTGCTCCGGAGGGAGGCTTTTATTCAGCTATTGATGCTGATTCAGAAGGAGAAGAGGGGAAATATTATTTATGGACACCTCGGCAAGTAAAAAAAGTGTTAGGTGATAAACGGGGTAGAGAATTTTGTCATGTCTATGGGCTTGCCGAAAAAGGGAATTTTGCGGGGTCTAATATCTTAAATCTTTTATCAGCCGCGGAAACGGAATTAGAAGAAATAGAACGAGAATTCGAGGTAGAGCGTGAAAAACTTTATCAGGCTAGACAAAAAAGGGTGCCTCCCTTTAAAGATAATAAAATTTTAACCGCCTGGAATGGTTTAATGATAGCTGCTTTGGCTAAGGCTGGTCGAGTTTTGGGGGATAAAACTTATCTAGCTGCTGCAGAAAAGGCTTTTGCCTTTTTTAAACAAAATTTAGTTAATAAAGAGGGGCGGCTTTTGGCTAGATATCGACATGATGAAGCTGCTATCCCGGCTTATTTGGATGATTATGCTTTTATGGTTTGGGCACTTTTGGAATTATATATTGCTACTTATCATCAGGCATATCTAAAGGAAGCCTTAAACCTTAATCAAAAGATGTTATGTTTGTTTAGTAATACTACTCAAACTAGTCTTTATTTAACTGGTGAAGATAGTGAAAAATTAATAGTGCGTCCTCGTGAAATAGAGGATGGGGCTTTACCAGCAGGAAATTCGGTAGCTATTTTAAATCTTTTAAAATTGGGTAATTTAAGCAGAGATGAGCAATTAATTAGGCAAGCGGAGAAACTATTTACCTCTTCAATTATTAATGATTACCCTTTAGGTTCCACTTTTTTATTACAAGCATATCTTTATGCACAAAATGCTTCCACTTTAGTTATTGTGGAAGGTGAAAAGGAGATGATAGGAAAAGCCATGCTGGCTTTTTTAAGACAGACGTTTTTGCCCTTTACGGCTATTTCTTATTATAAAAAAGGTGAGCAATCTATTTATTCAGCCCTTGATCAAAAAACTACAGCCTATTTTTGTAAAGATAAAACTTGCCTGCCCCCTTTGCAGGAATTAAATGAATTTAAAAAAATAGTAGGAATTTGGGGGAAAAGATAGAAATAGTTAGTTAGGGGGCGTTAAGGGTGAGGCGGTTTTCTAAGGTTTGCTTAATAGTTTTTGTAATACCTACAATTATTTTTTGGTTATTTTTAGTGAAGCAAATATCTCCAGAGCCTTCACAGGTTAGTGGCCTAGTAGAAGTTAATGAACCATCGGAAATTGTAATTACCATAAGTGCTTTAGGTGATTGTGCTTTGGGAAATGAATTTGCACAGCGAGGACATACTTTTGCCGATGTTTATGCGGAAAAAGGTGCCGCCTATTTTTTTGCTAATGTAAAAGAGGTTCTGGCAGCCGATGATTTAACAATTGCTAATTTGGAAACTTGTTTAACTAATGAACATCAAAAAAGGAATAAAAGTGTAGAAAAGACACCTTTTTGGATTAAAGGTGAGCCAGGTTATACACAGATATTAAAGGAAGCTAGTATCGAGGTGGTGAATATTGCCAATAATCATACCTTTGATTATGGTCAATTAGGTTTTGAAGAAACCCTACAAAGTTTGGATAAAGCTGATATAGCCTATTGTGGTTATGAACATGAGGTGATTAAGGAAATTAAAGGTATTAAAATTGGTTTTATGGGTTTTTGTCAATTTGGTAACCGCGAGAAGCAATTAAATAAAGAGATCAAGGAACAAATAAAAACTTTAAAAACAAAAGTTGATTTAATGATTGTTAGTTTTCATTGGGGAAGTGAATTAGCTGTAAAGCCTTCACCTAAACAATATGAATTGGCTAAGATAGCCGTTGAGGCTGGTGCGGACTTGGTTTTAGGTCATCATCCCCATGTTTTACAGGGTATTGGTGAATATCAAGGCAAAACAGTAGTTTTTAGCTTGGGAAATTTCTGTTTTGGTGCTAACCGCCTCCCCCATGATCGGGATACAATTATTTATCAACATCGCTTTATTTTTAAAAATGGAAAACTAGTAAAGTCTCAAAATATTATAATCCCCTGTTCTATGACTACCACCCGGGGTCTTAATGATTTTCAGCCTACCATTTTAAGTGGTGGGGAAGCCCTGAGAGTTAGACAAAAGCTTTTTGAACGAACGCAAATGATTGTTTGGCCGGATTAGGAAGACACTGGCGATTATCAGAAGTCAAAAACATTATGTGGATCATCTTTTAGGGCGGTTCCTATGTAAATTGAAATAAAATAATTTTAAAGGCATACCTTTTAGTAATCATTAAAATGTATGCCTTTAGAATTATTAATGTAGGGTTATATTTTCTTTTTGATGAATTGAAGCATTGAAATGTTTTAAACCGGGGTTTTTTACAAATTTTCCATTATTAATATAACCGGCATCCCAAGTAGCATCTAGGGAAATCCAATTATTGTCAATTAAAACTTCATTCCAGGCGTGATATTCATTTTTTTCGGTATAACCATAGACAACCCTTGCTTGTAAATTATTGGCTCTAGCTAAAGCGGTAATAACAAAGGAGTAATCACGGCAAAGACCTTTTTTCTCTTGGATAATTAAACTGGCCGGTTTTAATGGGGTTTCATTTTTAAATAAGTAGAACAATCATAGCTAATATTATGGGTAACTCAGTGATAAATCGACTTAATCTTTTCGTAATCACTCATTTCCAGTTTAATAATTGAATTATTTAATTCAAGTATACTATGATGATTGCAGTCTATAAAAGCTGATG
>DUTS01000129.1 GCA_012841935.1 Clostridia bacterium | reverse complement strand
AAGGAATTTTGCTTTCCTTTAATTTGGCTGTTAAAGCACTGGCATTTTCCGGACTTAACCCCGAATAAAGGACTTCCATTTTTGGCTGTTTTAGAAAAACAAGACCAAGAATAATCATTAAAAATAAGACTATCGTAACTAAAATCGTGGCCTTTTGCACCTTGGTAAACTTCTGCCAAATTTTATTTAGTTGCTCTGGTAATTGAGCCCTTAAATTCATCTTCTCACCTCAAGGTTTACACCTGCATTCTCATAAGCTCTTGATATGCTTCAATTACTTTGTTTTTAATTTGAATTGTTAATTGCAAAGCCAAATCAGCTTTTTCCATGGCTAAAACGACTTCATGCAACTCCACATCCCGACCGACAGCAAAATCATGAACCAAACTCTCGGCTTCGAGCTGAGAAGCATTTACCCTTCCTAAGGCGTCCTTTAAAAAAGTGCCAAAGTCCTCCACATTTTCTTTTACGGGATTAACTTTGGTCGACTTGGTAAGTGGCAACAGCCCCATTCCTTTGATTTCCATTCGCAACCTCCTTATACTCGGCCAATTTCTAAAGTTTTCATAAACATATTTTTGGTGGAATTAAGAGTTGTTACATTGGCCTCATAAGCACGTGAGGCCGTGATTAATTCCACCATTTCTTTCATAACATCCACATTAGGGTAAGCTACATAACCATCTGCCGAGGCATGGGGATGAGTAGGATCATAAACCATTTTTAAGGGTGACTCATCCTCTACTATTCCAGATACCTTTACCCCAGCATAAGCTGTTTTATTGACCAAAGAATCTTGTAAAATACTTTTAAAACCAGGAGTCCTTTCACGAGAAGTTAAAAGCACTACCCTCCTTCGATAAGGCCCTCCCTCCACTGTTTGTGTAGAATTAGCATTAGCGATGTTTGCCGAAATTACATCCATCCGCAAACGTTCGGCACTAAGACCAGAAGCACTAATACCTAAGGATCTCATCAAATTCAAAACTAACGCCTCCCTTCAGTTATGGCCTGCCGCAGTAAAGAAAGCTGTGAAGATAGAAAACGAACTAAACTATTATAATAAATACTGTTTTCAGCCAAATTAGCCAATTCTACATCTAAATCAACATTATTGCCATCATTGCGTAAACTTGTCTGTCTATCCACACTAATTTGAGGACTACCTTGAAAATAATTGGTCTGCAAATGAGCTGCTTTAGTTGTTTTCACGGCCAATTGTGAATCAAGTGCATCCTCAAGAGTAGAGCGAAAATCAACCTCACTTCGCTTGAAATTAGGAGTATTGACATTAGTCAAATTATTAGTTAACACCGTATGCCTTAAGGCACTACCAGTCATTGCTTTTTCCAATAAATTTATTACATCCATACTTTTCATAAACATTCACACCCCAAACACAAATATGTTTTTTCGACACTTTAATATACTTTCTAGATATTTCACCAAAATCCTTTTTTAAAAATATTTTTTTTCCAATTATATACCTTTTCTCAAAAAAAAATACTTAGTTTT
>DUTS01000128.1 GCA_012841935.1 Clostridia bacterium | reverse complement strand
TTCGCCTTTGTTCTTCGGCCCGTTCAGCCGCAGTTTTTAAAAAAAAGACATGTCTGGCTCTGGTAAAAACACCAGCTGGTTGTTTTTTAATTTCCGCCCGGGCCATTTCCTTGGCTACATCAGCTTGAGAAAAAATCTCAATTTGAGAATAAACTTTATCTTCAACATGATTAGATTTTCTCAAATAATCAAAATAAGGCCATACTTTTTCCACAAATTCCGGGGTTTCACGATTTCCAAATTCCTCAATAATTTCCTCATCAGATAATTCCAATAAGCTACTTACCTTTACCGTCATTTCTTTTTCGGAATCCCTTAACTCCTTCAGGTATCTAGGTTGTGCTCGAAAAGCATGTGTCTCTCGCAGACACTTAAGAAAAGTTTTCAA
The DNA here is from genome assembly GCA_012841935.1 of Clostridia bacterium. Lineage (NCBI taxonomy): Bacteria > Bacillati > Bacillota > Clostridia > Clostridia bacterium. The sequence continues at coordinate 26,038 of DUTS01000128.1, read as the reverse complement.
ACCCTTTTCATCACGAATATTCACTACAGCACCCCCTTAATTTCAAAAAACCTACTGCCAATTAAATTGTACCACCAATTCAGAGAACTGTCGAGAAAAGTAAATTTACCAACAAACAGCCATGGGGTTAATTACCCCCTGGCCGTCCATTCCGAACTATAATAATTTTTCATCAAAGATATTAAATAAATTCAGTCTTGATACCCGCATTTTTATTTGTACAGGATCAATAGAATATAAATTCCGCGTAATCATTTGTTCAAAATATTTTCCTCCAGAAAAAGTGTAGCGATTTCTCAAACCTTGTGTAGTTTTAGTCTGTTCATTAGTATAAGCAATTAAATCCCCGATGGCTAATTTACGCGGTAATTCCAAAAGGGGCATTCCCAAAAATAAACGCACACTATTATGACCGGCTAAACTACCAGTAGCCATAGCTTCCGTATGACCGACAAATAAACCGGCTTTTTCCCCGGCACATAATAAATTACGCAAACCAATTACTTTCAAGGTATTATTACGTGGGGCCATAGATAAATAACGAATCGAATTCCCACTACCTGCAGCATATGGATCGGCAAAACGAGCAAATTCAAATCCCGCTATTTCTCTTAACTTAGCCAAGGGATAAGAAGAAACCATTAATTTTACAAAACCGGTATCCAAAAGCACCAAGTTTTCCGCAAATTCTTTAACTGCATACTGCTGACAAACCTTATAATTTAAATTATCTATTTTAATCGCTTCCGGAGGCAAAGGCACAATAACTACTCCCTCCTGCTCCAATTTCTCAACAATTTCGGGACTCAATGAACTTTTAACCAATTTACAAGAACCACTAAAAGCCCCATAAACAGAATCACCCCGCTGTCCCAGAAGATCCTCTACCCCAGCTCGGGCACTGATACTTACCCGCGGACCAAAAGCAGGACAGCGCAAAATGCACATCGTACACCCATTACCATAACGTAAACAATTACCCATAGGACCCGTCGAACCGGTAGCCTCGATAAAAACATCACCTTTGACCAAAGATTCATCATGTAAAACTATACCTTTAATCTCTTCAGCGTCCATTTCCACATCAATGGCACGTGTTTCAAAATGAAGTTCGATTCCCAACTCAATTAATTTTTGACGTACCATTGGTTCCACACGTACCACATCATATAAAGAAGCATGTTGATGGCGTGGAAAATTAACATTTCGATGACGTGCCGCTTTATCAGTAATACCTATCAATTCTCCCGCACCTAAAGCTATTAATTCCTCGGCAGCCGTAAAACGACCATTATTACGCATTATGCCGCCGACATTACCCAAACCCAATAATAAATCTGTTCTTTCTAAAATGACAACTTCAGCACCGGCTTTTCTGGCCGTAATGGCTGCTGCACATCCTGCCCATCCTCCTCCGATAATTACCACTTTAGCCATTTGTTTCTCCTCCTTGATAGATACTAGCCGGCTCTAATTGTGTTTTACAACGTTTAACTCTACGTCCATCAGTCAATCTAGTTTGACAACTACCACAAACTCCTTCCCCACAACATAATTGAGCATTATTGGAACAAACAAATTTTATTTTTTGTTTTAAGGAAATCAATAAATCAAAAATTTGCTGATGGAGTAAATCTGAACCCCCGGCATAAAGTAAATCACATTTTGTTTTAGTTAAATATTTTTTTAAATAAACTGCAGCTTTCTCAGTTAGTGACCAATCTTGGGGATTAAGTAAATTTATGTACTCTACTGTACAGCCCAATTCTTGAAATAAAGGACCAGTGAAATCAGCTTTGGTTCTACCCTTATCTAACAATACCAAAACCTCATTTGCTCCCTGCCTTAATTTACGAGCCACAGATACCGCCGGAGCCTGACCAATACCCCTTACCACCAAAATGGTCTTTCCCTTTTGCTGAGTTTTTAAATGCTTTAACCCCAAAATACCGTTCCAATAAGGTCCGCGCAAAAACACTTTACCCTCAGCCAATTTTTCCAAAAGACACTTAGTTTTTACACCTCTTTTTTGTACGGCAATTTCAATAATCCCACTACTTTCATCTGCCTGTAAGATCGACATGGGTAAATCAAAAAATTCAGGATTATAAGGTGCTCGTAAAAAAACATAGGCACCTGGCTGCTTTAATTCCCGGGCCAAAGAGAGTTCCACTTGAATCCGAGCAATAATCACATTAGTTCCCCGAGGAGTACAATTTAAAATTTCATATAATGCTATTTGTCGATCTTCCCGACGGCGTGAATTATGCCAAATATATTCTTGATAGATACAAACCCCTTGCCAATTTAAACATGCACAAAAAACTTCGCCTTGTAATTGAGAACACATAATACACTCACCTGTTTCCGCTAAATAACAGGGGCAATATGGGGTACCGGCATCTATGCAATTTGTTATTCCCATACTTAACACCTCTTTTTCCTTGTATTAGAATATTAATCTGACAAGCAAGAGGTGCCTTAAAAGCAAAAAAAAGAGCCCTAAGGCTCGGAAAATAAATCAGGATAACAATAAAGAGTTTGTTGATCATGAAGTACATCTTTAAATTCCGTTAAAATCTTGGAATATTTAAAAGCAAAATTAAAAAAGAGATAAATTTCGGGTTTAGTCCCTTCAATTGAGCGTAAAACCACTTTATCAGGATAAAACAAATATTGATAATCCCTATCTCGCCAACACAATTGTACATTACCGATGACTAAACAAATATTGCCCCATTCTCCAATGGAAAAATCATTGATACTGCCCCGTCCCAATTCTAATTGCTGTCCAAGGCTAAAACCTACTGTATGATCAACCTCACCGATAAAAGTAGTAAAATGTTCTAAAATAAAACGACATGGTAAACTTATTTCCTCAATTAATCTTCTTTCTGTAGTTAGCTTTTCTTCCCAAATTTTCAATCTGTGCATTAAGGGGTGGTTTTCTTCAGCTTGTAAATTATATTTTTCTTTACATTTCCAAAGGGTTTGGGTAATTTCTTCAATAGCTGCCAAATATCTTAAATCTCTTTCCTGGCGCTTACTCATTTTCTACCTCCTCTAGATTGACTTCTTATTTTAGCAGTCTTATAATATATACATAAACGGGATGTGGCGCAGTTTGGTAGCGCGTCTGCTTCGGGAGTAGAAGGTCGCAGGTTCAAATCCTGTCATCCCGACCATTATTTCGCTATCCTTTGCAAAACGGCTTGCACCTCTTTTTGAGGCAGGCCGTTTTTTATTTCCACCTTGCCGATATCCCGCGGTAAAACAAACTGAATTTGTCCCCGTGCAACTTTTTTATCATCAGCTAAAAAAAGCAATATTTTTTCCGTTAAAGCTGCAGGAAAGCTCTCTGGTAAACCCCACATTCGCAGCAAGTCAATGAGACGTTTTTTTACCTGAGCAGCCAACATTCCCAAATCACAAGCTAAATTTAAGGCGATAACTAAGCCCAGGGCTACAGCTTCACCATGTAAATATTGCGAAAAATTCGTCGCTTTTTCCAAAGCATGGGCAAAAGTATGACCTAAATTTAAAATTTGGCGCCGACCATAATCAAATTCATCTTTTTCCACTACCGCAATTTTAAATTGCAAACAATGCTTTACTACTTTTTCCAAAACGGTAATTTTCCTATTTAAAACATTTACTGCTTCACTCTCTAAATAATTTAAAAAAGCAGGTTCCGCCAAAATCGCATATTTTAACACTTCACCCAAACCAGCCCGCCATTCACGCTGTGGAAGTGTATTTAAAACACGCAAATCCAACCAAACCGCCTCAGGCTGATAAAAAGTCCCCAACATATTTTTACCCTGAGGATGATTTACGGCCACCTTACCACCTACAGCACTATCAACCTGTGCTAAAAGAGTAGTCGGAATCTGAATAAAAGGAACACCTCGGCGGTACAAAGCAGCTACAAATCCAGCCAAATCACCGACCACTCCCCCACCTAAAGCCAAAAGGGGCACCTGACGACTAAAATTTTTCTGGAGCATCACTTCCAAAATTTGCGAAGCAGTAAACCAAGTTTTCGAATTTTCCCCTGGAGTAATTAAATAATGATGGGGAACAAAACCAGCATTTTCTAATAAGCTGATTAACTCCTGACCATAATAGGTCATTACTTGTGTATCACTAATTAAAAAAAGCTCATCTTCCACAGTCATTTTACGCAACTTTTTTATACAGGCTGGCCAAAGCCCTTCACCCCAAAAGATTGGATAACTGCGGGAACTTAAATTTACTTCTAAGCACTGCATTAACTTTTCCCACCTAACCAATTAAATTTCAGCACAATAGTTTTTAAAATTAGTTTTTAATTCATCTAGATGATCACCGGCAAATTTCTCCAAAACGGCTTCTGCCAAAACCCAAGCTACCATAGCTTCGGCAACCACCATAGCCGCCGGCACCGCACAGACATCACTGCGCTCCACACTAGCCCCAACCGGTTTTTTAGTTTCCCAATGAATAGTTTCCAAAGGTTTCCGTAAAGTAGGAATCGGCTTCATAGCAGCCCGTACAACCAACCTTTCCCCATTGGTGATTCCCCCCTCCAAACCCCCGGCATGATTACTTAAACGATAATAACCTTTTTTAGGTTGATAAAAAAGAGAATCATGAACCTGTGAACCGGGCAAATCGGCACTTGCTCGACCTAAACCTATTTCCACACTTTTAATCCCCGGTATACTCATTAAAGCTTGTGCCAAACGACCATCTAAACGCCGATCCCAATGCACATGAGAACCTAAACCCGGAGGCACATTTTCCGCCAATACTTGAAAGGTTCCTCCCAAAGAATCCCCCGCTTTTTCAGCCAATTTTATTTCCCCTAACATCACCTCTACGGCTTCCTGATCAGTACAAAATAAAGGGTTTTCCCTAAGCATATCTGAGGGAACTATTTTTTCCGGTGGATTTGCCTGAATAGAACCAATACTCATTACTTGTCCCTGTATTTTAAAACCTAATTCTGCCAATAATTCAAAAGCTATTGCCCCCACAGCGGTACGCACCGCTGTTTCACGGGCACTAGCCCTTTCCAAAACATTGCGTAAATCCCGGTGCCGATACTTAATTCCACCGGCAAAATCCGCATGACCAGGTCGAGGTTTCAGCAGCCTTTTTTTTGATAAATCAGCCTTTTTAACAGCTAAAACATCTTGCCAATTTTCGGCATCCTGATTTTTAATCAAAAGCGACACAGGTGTACCTAAAGTAACGGAGTTTCTTACCCCTGAAATAATTTCTAGCTGGTCCCTTTCCAGCTGCATGCGGGTACCACGACCATAACCAGCCTGTCTTCTACCCAAAAAATCATTGATTCGCTGCCAATTTAATTTTAGACCTGCCGGCAGACCTTCGATAATGGCATTCAAGGCCTTACCATGAGATTCCCCGGCTGTTAAAAAACGCAGCATCCTAAAGCCACCTCTGCAATTCGGTAGCCATGACTTCAGCAGGTGCCTCCTTTTTGGTCCATCTTTCAAAAGCAAGCACACCCTGTGCCCACAATGTGGAAAGACCATTTAGGGTTTGGCAACCGCGAGCCGCGGCTTTTTTCAGAAATTCTGTTTCCAAAGGATTATAAATTAAATCCACCACCAATTGACCTTTAACAAACCATTTCTCTTCGATAGGTGGACCAGCTTGATCAACAGCAGTCATTCCTAAAGGAGTAGTATTAACCACCAATTTATTTTCCGAAAAAACTTCTCGTAAATTAGCCCCTTCCCAATTCCGCAAACTAACAATACCACCCAAACGCTCCAATAATTTGGCCAAGTTCTCAGCTTTTTCACGCTGACGATTGACAATCGTAAAATTTTTCATGCCAGCTAAGGCCAAAGCCACACCTACAGCCCGTGCAGCACCACCAGCACCCAATAATAATACACTTTGACTAGGTGAAAAATCAAAATCTACCCGCCGCAAAGCAACAATAAAACCAGCACCATCAGTATTGTCACCCCATAAACAGCCTTCCTCCCAATAAAAAGTATTCACAGCACCAATTAAACGTGCTTCCACACTTAATTCATCAAGATAAGGCAAAATGGCTTCCTTAAAAGGACGCGTGACATTACCACCTTGAATACCCTGTGCTCTGATTCCCTGTACAGCCTCGGCCAATAAATCTGGCTCCACATTAAAAGCCACATAAACACTATTTAAACCTAGTTCCCGAAAAGCTGCATTATACATTACCGGAGAAAGGGAATGTTCTACCGGATTACCTAATAAGGCATATACTTTTGTTTTTTCATTAATATCATTCATTATTCACACCTCAATTCCGCCAATAAATCCCAAAAACCCGGAAAAGAAATTTCCGTGAGTTCCGGATGGGTAACTTTTATTCCTCCTTTAATCCTTAAACCAGCAATCGCCAAAGACATCACCAAACGATGATCACCATAACCAGAACAAAGGGCACTTTGTAAAGGATAACCACCATGGATGCGTAAACCATCCGGCAATTCTTCAAGTTGTCCCCCCAAACGGGACAAACACTTGGCTAAGGCCCGCAAACGATTACTTTCCTTAACTTTTAATTCTGCGGCACCCCTAATTTCTGTTATACCTTCGGCAAACAAAGCCGCTACCGCTAAAATGGGCACTTCATCAATTAAGCGGGGAATAATTTCACCTCCTATGGAAATACCGCGTAAACTACTACTTTTTACTTCGATTGTACCATACATTTCTCCTGCCGTTTCTTTTAACTCAGCTACTTTTATACTAGCCCCCATTGCCTGTAGCACTTCTAAAAGACCGCGGCGAGTAGGGTTTAAGCCTACCCCTTCTATTTTGAGATGACTGTGAGGAACAATTAAAGCAGCAACTATAAAAAAAGCGGCCGCGGAGAAATCACCAGGTATAAAAACCGGACGTGCCTTTAAATGTGGTAATCCTTCAATTCCACATTTACCTGCATACCATTCAATCTTAGCTCCCCAAGCCTTTAACATTTTTTCCGTATGATCACGTGTAGGTAATGGTTCTTTTATTTCCGTCCAACCAGGTGCATATAAAGCAGCCAATAACAAAGCTGATTTGGCTTGGGCACTAGCTACCGACAATTGATGGTTTATAGGTTTAAGTGATTTACCTGTAATCGCCAACGGAGGATAAGTGCCCCCTTTTCTGCCTTGAATACAGGCTCCCATTTTCCTAAGGGGAAAAACAATACGCCCCATAGGTCTTTGCCGCAGAGAAGCATCACCATTTAAAAAAGAAGTAAATGATTGTCCAGACAAGACACCGGCCAAAAGGCGTAATGTAGTACCCGAATTACCAGCAAACAAAATTTGCTGTGGTTCAACTAACCCCCCCAACCCTTTACCTAGCACCACTACCTTACCATGGGTATCAACCTTGATCTGCACACCCAATTGCCGTAAACAATAGAGAGTCCTAGCACAATCTTTAGCTTGAGAAAATCCGGTAATTTCCACAACTCCTTCAGCCAAGGCCCCCAAAATTAAAGCCCGATGTGTAAGCGACTTATCCCCCGGAACACGTATTATTCCTTTTAATTGCTTAGCAGGAGTAATTTTTATCACTTTAGCAGCCCTTTCTTTTTATTATACCTCATATTTTGATTTCTTGGGTTTTAATTTTATCCCGATTGACACGTGCTTCCAACAATAAATTACGTAAACACCTCAGATCATCATTTGTTAAACATTGTTTATATAAAGCCAACTTATTCTGAAATTGCTCAATTACCGCCAATAAAGCCTGTTTATTACTACTTAAAATTTCCAACCACAAATCAGGAGAACTATCACCAATACGAGTTAAATCACGCCAACTACCCGCACCTAAAAAAGGTTCTTCTGGTTCAAGTAAATTTAAAAGTACATTAGCCACTAAATGTGGTAAATGACTAACTAGGGCCACCTGTTGGTCATGTTTCTCAGGTGTAAGCAACACAACCCGCACCCCTATTTTTTCCCAAAAGGCACTTAAAATGGCTAGTTTTTCCGGATGGGTTTCTTTGGTAGGAGTTAAAATGTGTACCGCATTTTCCCATAAAGCTGCACTAGCGGCCTCGATGCCGCTCCTTTCCGAACCAGTCATGGGATGACCACCTATGAAAAAGGCCCCTGGTGCCAAACATTTTTCCAATAAAGGCACTAAATTCCCTTTAACACTTCCCAAATCACTAACCAAAGCACCTAATTTTAAATCAGGTTTCATTTGCTTACAAATTTTCAACATTTCCGCCAAAGGTACTGCCAAAAAAATTAAATCAGCATTAGTGATCCCCTGAGCCAAATCCTGTGTCCCCTGATCAATGGCTCCTTTTAAAAAAGCTTGTTTAATTACCGTTTGCCGTTTTTCTACTCCCCAAACCTCTATTACGGGAATTTTTTGCCGAATGGCCATTCCCAAAGAACCACCCATTAACCCCAAACCAATAATAGCTACTTTACGAAACATTTATAGTTCACGACCTAACAAAGGGGCCAAGGCCTTTAGTTCCCACATTAAATTTTTAAAAGTTTGTGGTTTTAAACACTGTGGACCATCACAAAAAGCCTCTTCAGGCCGATGATGTACCTCAATCAATAGACCATCAGCCCCCACGGCCAAAGCCGCTTTAGCTAAAGGAGTAACTAAATCCCATTTGCCAGTCCCATGACTGGGATCAACAATTACCGGTAAATGAGTTAATTTTTTTAAAATTGGCACCACCGCCAAATCCAAAACATTACGGCTATAGGTAGTATCAAAAGAACGAATCCCGCGTTCACATAAAACAACTTGCTGATTACCATGAAGCATAATATATTCAGCAGCCATCATCCACTCATCCAAAGTAGCACTAATACCCCTTTTCAAAACTACTGGCAGCTGATATTTGGCTACTTCTTTTAATAGTGGAAAGTTCTGCATATTTCGAGCCCCGATTTGTAAAATATCTGCATAAGCAGCCACTAATTCTACTTTACGGGTATCCATTACTTCAGTAACAATTAATAAACCAGTTTTTTCCCTAGCTTCAGCCAAATATTTTAATCCCTTTTCTTCCAAACCTTGAAAAGAATAAGGGGAAGTACGCGGTTTATAAGCTCCACCGCGTAAAATACGCACACCAGTTTCTTTAACCATATAGGCTATTTCCAAAAGCTGCTCGCGATTTTCCACAGCACAAGGACCAGCCATAACTTGCAACTGTTGACCACCAAGTGTAAAATCACCGAAATCAATTAAAGTATCAGCGGCTTGAAATTCACGACTAGCCAATTTATAAGGGGCAAGAATGGGAATAACCTTTTCCACCCCAGGCATTGTTTCCAACACAGCTTCCAAATGTGCTATTTTTTTGCCTACTGCACCCAATAAGACCTTTTCCACACCATGAGATTGATGTACTTGATATCCATTCTCCTCCAACTTAGCTACTACCTGATTAATTTGTTCTGCAGCAAGTCCCTTTTCCAAAACAATAATCATTTTTTCACACTCCTTTTATTGGGTGTAGGCAGGTGAAAAACCCCAAAGGAAATAAAGACACCTAGAAAGGTGTCCTTGATAAAACACTTTTCACTACCATCCTACCGTCCTACCCATTGTAACTAGATTATAAACAAGTAAAACAAAAATTGCAATTCCTAGTCCCAATAAGCCCAAATTTCCCGCCAAGCCAACTTGCTAGCTAGTGGTGAACCCAAAATCCGGGCTTTTTCCCGCATTAGCTCTAAACGTTCTTGATTTTGCCAAAGTTCCATTAATTTTTTATTCAACACCGCTAATTCCTTTACTTTCATAGCGGCATTATGCTCCAGCAAATAAGTGGCATTACGATTTTCCTGTCCCGGCAAAGCGGCATAAATAATTAAAGGTTTACCTAAAGCTAGTATTTCCGCAGAAGTAACCCCACCAGGTTTAGAAACAATTAAATCACAAGCAGCAATAATTTCCGCAATGTTTTTTTCATAACCAAATAAATGTAATTGAGAATCTTGCCGTTTTTCTAATCTCTTATATAAGCGTTTATTTTTACCAGCTACTACCACAATTGCAAATTGTTCATGACTTAATAATTCCTTAGTAATGGTTTTCATTCTACCTAAGCCAAGTCCCCCACCCATAACCATTACCACTGGATTTCCAGAAGTGGTAAATCTTTTTCGCAAGTCTTGGGCACCCCAGTGAGCCGCAAATTGCATTCGAATAGGGATACCCACCGGCTTTATTTGCTCATGTTTAATACCAGCCTGAATTAAAGGTGTGGCGATATCAGGTGAATGAATAAAATAAAGATCAATTCCTTTACTGATCCAAACACGATGAATATGGAAATCGGTAACAAAAGAAACCAATAAAGGTTTAACCTTTCCTTGACATTTCATTTCACCCAATAAATTAGTAGAAAAAGCATGAGTAGTTATAATTACATCAGGGGTAAATTCAGCAATCAATTGACAAATCTTTGTAGAAAGCAGTTTAGCCAATAATTGACTAAATTCAATTAAACGCTCACCCTGTTCCACCCGTTCATATAAATAACCCCAGACTCGTGGTGTAAAACGCAGTGTCTCCATATAGCTGCCGACCACCACTTTATTTAAAAGCCCATTTATGTAGCGAATCGTATCTATAATTTTTACCTTTGATCCCGGGCTTTCCGCCAATAGCCTTTCAGCCATGGCTTCAGCCACCGAATCATGGCCGGCACCTATAGATACCGAAAATATGAGAACTTTAATTGGTCTTTTCATCCAGGTCCTACCCCTTACCATTAATGCCTATTTATATCATATTATAATACAAAAGAAAATAGAGTACAAAAACAAAAGCCTCGATTTAACAAGGCTTTTGTAAAAAACTATTTGTTTAAACTAGCTAAATTCACTACAGCTTCACGCGGAATGAGAGTTTGGGCCCTTTCCGCAAAGAAAGCGGCATGTACAGTCTGCCAATCACCATATTCACCCAAAATCGCCGCTACCTCTTTTTGGCCATCATGATGTGCTACTACCGCTAAATAATAATCTTCTTTGTATTTATACAAAGCACTCTGTTCAACACATTCTGGATTAAGCCGACTACAGGCTTGAATACAATTTTCCAAATCAGCAAAAGACCAGACCTGTTCACAACCTTTTTTAATGTGATAATAGCCTTCATCAAGATCGGCCTCCTCCGGCCAAAAAGTAAGAAAACTATCTTCATCCACTTCCTCATCTAGAGGAGCCCTAATTTTAGTCATAATAATCACTATACTATCTATCGATAACGGATAAGCCTCCACCATTAATTGAGAATCATCTTCTATTTCAAAACCACACTCATGATAAGCTAGATCAAGCAAATCCTGAAACAATTTTTGTGTTTTAGGACCCAAAGGCATTAATTCACCTTTATTAAAATCTCTTGCTTCTAAATCTTGGCGGGTGATAATGATCTGAATCTTATTCTCACTAATTCTTCTAATACGCATTAAGGACCACCTCCTCGAAATTCCTCTCCTATTATAGCCTCCCTTGCTTTAAAAAAGCAACCTAACATTCTTGAATGGCTTCAGTGGGACAACTTTCCAAGGCATCTTGAACATCTTCTATTAAGTCTGTAGGTACCTCTTCCTCAATTGCAGTCGCTTTATCCTCCTCATCCCAACTAAAAACATCAGGGACCATACTTACACAAACTCCACAGGAAATACATAATTCTGAATCAACTTTTACTTTCATTAACATCAGCTCCCTTTAAAACATAATTCTTTCCTCATGATAAACATAAACATTCATTAATAAACCTAAAGCAGCCATATTGGCTACTAGAGAACTACCCCCATAACTAACAAAGGGAAGCGGGATACCGGTAATCGGCATAATTCCCATGGTCATTCCTATGTTTTGGAGGATATGAAAGGCAAACATGGTAATTACCCCCATAGCCAATAAAGTACCATAAATATCTTTTGCCTCCCGGGCAATTATAATTCCCCGATAAATTAAATAGAAAAATAAACACAACAAAAGGAGAGCCCCTACAAAACCAAATTCTTCGGCTAAAACACAAAAGATAAAGTCAGTCCACTGTTCAGGTAAAAAATTATTCACATTTTGAGAACCAAGTCCCCAACCTTTCCCCCAAAAACCACCAGAACCAATGGCAATTTTAGATTGAATAATATTCCAGCCAGCATCACGGGGATCAATCATCGGATCGATAAAAACAATTAAACGATTTAATTGGTAAGGTTTTAAGGGCAGCCACCACCCCCAAGTCAAATGTCCGAAAATAGCTAAACTGACTGCTCCCAAACCACCCACAATCAATAAAAGTAATTTTCCGGGGGGAGCTCCAGCCACTAAGAGCATCCCCAACATAATAGCAATATAAACCAAACCAGTACCTAAATCAGGCTGTTTTAAAATTAGTAAAAAAGGAATGATCACATACAAAAATACGGGAAACATTTCTTTAAAGGTATTTAATTTACCTACACGGGGTACCAAAAATTGTGCCAAGCCCAAGATCAATAAAATCTTAACAATTTCGGCAGGTTGAAAACTGACCGGACCTAAAGAGATACTACGCTCCGTACCCAAAACTAAAGTAGCCAAAAGCAGAGAAAGATTTAAACCATAAATAAATTTACCATATTTAGCAAAACGACTGTAATCTACATAAAGTACAGCAAAAAAAACAAGTATACTTACAACAGTCCAAGCAATTTGACGCAGCACAAAATTTACCCCATATTTTGCACTAGCGGTTACCGTCGCACTTTCTAAAACAAAGAAGCTCACCACAAGGATGAGCCCTACAACACATAAAAGTGCATAGTCAAGGCTTTTTAGAATCTTGGTGATCTGCATCTTCTTCCACCCCATTCCCTATTATTATAACCTGAGAAGGGAAGAATACCAAGTGGTCAAATTCTGTTAATCTTGATCACCGGAATACTTGCCATTAAAGCCACTGAAGCCTCATCAGTTTTTAAAGTAACTTCGGTAGCCGCCCGATCAATATCCATATATGTAGAAATTACCTTTAACATATCTTCTTTTAAATCCTCTAAAAGTTGAGGTGAAATACTGGCACGATCATGTACTAATACCAAACGCAGCCTTTCTTTAGCAATACTTTTACTGGAAGGTTCCTGCTGACTTGCTTTTCCAAAAATATCCACACCTATACCTCCTTTAATTAATCATTAAACCGAAAAAAGCTTTTCAATTTTGCCAATAATCCCACTTCAGCCTCCCAAGCAGTTAAGGGAATCGCTTCACCCATGATTCTTTGAGCAATTTTACGATACGCCAAACCGGCTGGGGAATTTAAATCATAGACAACTGGTTCACCTTTATTTGAGGAAATAACTATTGCCTGATCCTCAGGAACCACTCCCATAATATCTATGGCTAAAATATCAATAATATCATCAATATCTAACATATCACCTTTTCTTACCATTTCAGGACAAAGACGATTAACTATCAATTTAGGATTTGATAATTCCGCTGCTTCCAAAAGTCCAATGATTCGATCAGCATCACGAACCGCCGAAATTTCCGGTGTAGTAATCACTATCGCCTCATCAGCACCGGCTGTGGCATTTTTAAAGCCCCCTTCGATTCCAGCCGGACAGTCAATAATAACATAATCAAATTCCGCCTTTAATTGAGTACATAATTCCTGCATTTGTTCAGGTGTTACAGAACTTTTATCTTTTGTCTGAGCCGCAGGTAATAAACATAATCCTTCCAAACGTTTATCTCTAATTAAGGCTTGTTTTAAACGACAATTCCCCTCTACCACATCTACCAAATCATAGACAATTCTATTTTCTAAACCCATGATTACATCCAAATTACGCAGCCCAATATCGGTATCAACCATTACTACTCGTTTACCCATTGTGGCCAAACCCGTACCAACATTAGCTGTGGCCGTAGTCTTGCCCACTCCTCCTTTACCAGAGGTAATCACAAAGACTTCTCCCATTTTTAACCTCCCCACCTCTTTTTTATAATAATTCACAAATAATAGTACCTGCTTTAATTCTGGCAATTTCCGGACCCTGAGGTTCTTCTTGTGGTGCCCGGGCAATATAATCGGCAATTCTTAATTGGGTTGGCTGTAATTTACCAGCCATTACCCAAGCCTCCTCATCACCGCCAGCACCAGCATGAGCAGTACCCCGTAAAGCCCCCAAGACAATAATAAAACCGGTAGCAATAACTTCCGCCCCGGGATTGACATCACCCCAAATTAAAACATGTCCATCAAAAGTAATGTTTTGCCCTGAACGCAAATTTTTTTTAGCCAAATAGAGCGGTTTTTGACTAAGGGACTCTGTAGCCGATAATTTAACTACTTCGTTTTTTACTTCTGTTTCTCCCAGCCTGATCCCTTTAATTTTCACTTGACATTCCAATAAGACAGCCCACAATTGACTCATTTCTTCCACAGTCAGCCTACGAGTACCTAACTCAACAATAACACTTGCCCCCGCAAAAAACTGATGATATTCACCAGTAAGACGTGTTTTAATTGCCTTAATTACATCTCCCCAAGGTGCACTTGTGGAACAAAACAAATGCAAACCATCTCGTTCACCTTTAATAACTAATAATTTCAATAGCCTCATATCCTTCTGCATTTTACTTGAAAAGTCATTGCTATGATGTTCGTGATTTCCCCCCCAAATCCCTGCCATTAACTAAGAAAAAAGCGGAAATTTGTTGTTAATTATCAAACAGCCCTACTTGAGCTTTTGACACCAATCTGGTAATTCTTCATTTTTTTCATATAATTTAACCTGCTTAGTTGGTATTTCTACCAGCAAATAATATTCTTCCGTACCGATAGCTGAACAAACAAATTCTTGATTATCAGGTGAAAAAATGCTAGTAGAAACAGGTACCTCACTTTGCCCAAAATATAAATACTCACTTTTTTATTGTTTCCATCCAAATCAACCACGCTTAAAATAAGCCCCTGTGCAGAAGCTCCCAACCAAGCCACTTTTTTTTCATCAGCAGATAAAAGCCAAATAACCGGGGTTTTCTTTACCTTTACCTGTGGAAACTCCTTTATTTCTCCATTTGGTTCACGGCACTGCAAAATCTTGTCTTCCCAAAAGTAAACTTTTTCTCCTACATATTGATTTAAATCCCGCAGCCATAAGGTGCCATCTTCCAATCTTTGTTCAACGACCAAATGCTCATTATACATTTCTTCAGAATCAGGTGGTAAATAAAAAATAAAGACCAAAATTAAGACAACTAAAATTGGTATAATCAGCAAGAATAATTTACGCACTTTTTCACCTCCCCACTCAGTTCAAACCAAAATAGGCCTCAAAAACAGCTTTAGCCATTAAACCTGCCGAACCTGACCCACTATTACCATGTTCAATTACTCCGGCAAAAGCAATTTGCGGATCATCAGCTGGGGCAAAAGCAATAAATAATCCGTCAAAATCCTTATTTTTTACATACCCTACTCGACCAGGCTGAGCTGTACCAGTTTTAGCCGCTACTTTAATATCTTCAGGAAAATTCCAGAAAAGGGAATAAGCCGTACCACCAGGGGCAGTAGTTAAAGTCATTCCCGTAATTACCTCTTCCAAAACTTCACGAGAAACAGTAGTTGTTTGAATTATTTCCGAATGAAATTTTTCCACTAAATTACCTTCGGCATCAACAATTTTCTCCACCAAATAAGGCTGATGCCTAACACCCCGATTAGCTAAAGTAGCCACATAATTAGCCATTTGCATGATTGTAAATTGATTATAACCTTGACCAATAGCCGTATTATAAGTATCAAAATCATGCCAGGTAGTTTGAAAGTTTATTTCATTTTGCCGCTGGGCCTCCAAAACACGCAAACGAGAAGCAAGTTCCCTTTCCAACCTAGTTTTATTCTCAGCTTTAGCCAGTAAAGCCTGATATTCTTTTTCCAAAACTTCTACCTTTTGATCAAAATCCTGATTAACCCTTTGCCTCCTTTTGGCAAATTCCTTAGCTTGCCATTCCAGATCTGGTAAAATACCTACACTTTCAAAAGGTAAATCAATACCAGTACGGGCACCCAAACCAAACTCACGACCTATTTGCCCAATCAACCTAATCCCAGCCCGTCGAGCTATTTCTTGAAAATAAACATTACAAGAACGGGCCATACCTTTATAAAAATCAGTCTGACCGTGTACTGCCCAACATTTAATATAGGGTGGATGCCAATACTGTCCTGTACAGCGGACTGTTTCTTCCAAAGAAACTTGTCCACTATGCAAACCAGCCATACCAGTAATCGGTTTAAAAATAGAGCCTGGCACATAACTACCTTGAATAACGCGATTCCCTAATGCCGGTGGAGTAATACGAAAATAATAATCAGCCTGATCTTGACTTAGAGAACGGCCATTAAAATCATCAGGATCTAAGCCCGGACGACTAGCCATAGCCAAAACCTGAGCAGTTTTAACATCTAAAACTACTGCTCCCCCGGCCTGTGCTTTAGGATACCTTTTTTGAACCTCCCCCAAGACCTGATCAAAAGATTCCTCTAAAACTTGTTGTAACTCGAGATCCAAAGTAAGAACTAATTTATGACCCGGAACAGGGGAAATTTTCCTAATTTCCCGTACTGGTTGATTTAAAGAAGTTACTTCTACTTGACGATAACCTTTCTGCCCTCTTAAATAAGACTCATAAAATTTTTCTAATCCAGTTTTACCTACTAAATCATTAATACTATAATCCTTAAAAGCAGGATCATCTAATTCTTCTTTAATCGAATGCACATACCCCAATAAATGACCAGCTAAACTATCATAGGGATAAGCACGCTGAGGATGTACTTCTACACTCACTCCCGGAAGATCACGCCTGCTTTCTTCGATAATGGTAACCACTTCCATGGAGACATCCCGTTTAACCAATACTGGTTCATATAAACGATTTTGTCTTTTTAATAATGTTTTAATACTTTCAAAAGTAATTTCCGGATCAGCCAAAATTTCTACCAGATCCGTAATTACCTGATCAATATCTTGATCCTTTAAACCTGGATAATTTAAAGTAACATTAAAAACAGGTCGGTTAGTCACCAATACCTGTCCATTCCGATCCACTATTTCCCCACGGGAGGCTTCGATAGGAACCCAACGCATCGTATTAGAAACTGCTTTTGTTCGATAAATTTCTGTTTGTACTAATTGCAACCAGGCCAAACGAAGAAAAAGGGCGATAAACATAACAATCATTATCCCCCAATATAATCGCAGGGCATCCTGGACAATAGCCTTTGGCTTACGTGTGCTCACCCCAATCACCCCCTAAAGCGATTGTTCCTTTGTATCCTCTCCTACCCAATAATAAAAACGCGTATAAATAAAAGGAACTAAACAAGTATTATAAATCGCCATGGGTACTATTTTCCAATAAAACAAACCCCAATCCCAATTGGAACCCAAGGCTTTGCCCATTAAAAAAAGCAGAGAACCATTAAAAAGACTGCCTAAAAATAAGGCCAATATCGGAATCAATATTTTTTCCCAGAAAGCCCCTTTTAAAAGCCAGCCAACTAAAAAGGCGGTACTAGCTTTAGCCAAAGCATTCATTCCCCAAAAACTACCTAAATATAAATCTTCCAAAAAACCAATAAAAAAACCAAAACAAGCCCCTTGATAAGGTCCCCGAAAAAAACTATTAAATAAAACTAGCACCAATAATAAATCAGGTTTTACACCGGCAATCATTAAATGCGAAAATAAAGTGGACTGTAAAATTAAACACCCCACTCCACTTAAAAACATAACCCCATAATAAGGCATTAAACTTCGCCCCCCGGCTCATCAATAAAATCCTCAGTCTGCCGTACCTGTTTAATAATTAGAACCTCTTCCAATCTAGAAAAATCAACAAAAGGCTTAATCGTTGTCCGCTTCATCAAACCACCCGGTTCTGGTAATACCTCAATAACCCGTCCAATACGAATCCCGGGCGGAAAAACACCGCTCAATCCCGAGGTGACTATAGTTTGATTAGGCTCAACAGGTAAATCATGTGGTAAATGAATCATTTGTAAATATTGTGATTGGGAAGTACCCACCACCACCCCCGGAGTATGCCTATTTTCAAAAATACGGGCTCCCACCGCCCCATCACGATCCAAAATTAGTAATACTTCCGCTGTATGTGGGGAAACATTAATAATCTTGCCAATCAAGCCATCATGATTAATCACTACCATATTGGGAAGAATACCCTGCTGACTCCCTTGATCAAGAAGTAATGTTTCATACCAATTAGTATGACTGCGGCCAATCACCTTAGCCATAACTAAATCATAATTTTCGGCTTTCGCTTCTTTATATTCCAATAACATTAATAAGCGCTCATTTTCTAGTTCATGCTCTTTCAAAGAATAAATTTCTTCTTCCAAACGAATAATCTTTTTGGCCATTTCCTTATTTTCTTCCCGTAAAACCCGATTATCGTTAAAATAGGCACCAATATCCCTCAAAGAAGTGGTCAACCAGCTGACCCCCTTTTGTAAAGGGGCAAAAGCCTCCCTAGCAATACCACCCAAAGGCAAAGCAGCCCCCGCCAACCTTTGTGTGGTGAACATCATCCTAAAAGTAAACAAAAGGAGGAAAATTAAGGCTATACTTGTAATGGTCTTTTGTTTTTTGGTCACCGTACAACCACCTAGCCTATCCGTTTATTCGAAATCGCCAGCCTTTTTAAAATCTCAATATTATCTAATGCTTTACCCGTACCTACCGCTACCGCGTTTAAAGGACCTTCTGAAAGATGTACCGGCATTCCGGTTTGCTGACTAACCAATTGATCAAAGCCAAATAATAAGGAACCCCCTCCGGCCATCATAATCCCCCGATCCATAATATCAGCCGCTAATTCCGGAGGAGTCTTTTCTAAACAAATCTTAATAGCTTCGATAATAGCAGCTACTGGTTCCGCAATCGCCCCGGTAATCTCTTCCATACTAACCACAATTAATTTCGGGAGCCCAGAAACCATATCCCGTCCCCGCACCCGATATTCTAATTCATCTGTTTCTTCTGCTGCCTCTAAATTCCATTCCCGCTCTTTTTCTTTAATCCATTCTTTATCTTCTTTTAAAACAGTTTTTTTGGGCAGCACCGTTTTTGCCGCTGAACCAATCTTAATTTTAATTTCTTCTGCCGTACGTTCTCCAATCATTAAACTATATTTACGCTTAATATAATTTACTATTGATTCGTCAAATTCATCCCCACCAACTCGAATACTACGGCTGGTAACAATTCCCCCCAGAGAAATCACCGCTACATCAGTATTTCCTCCTCCAATATCCACAATCATATTTCCTGTGGGCTCATAAATAGGCAAACCTACCCCAATAGCTGCCGCCATTGGTTCCTCCACTAAATAAGCCTCCTTAGCCCCAGCCTGTACAGCAGCCTCTTTAACAGCCCGTTCCTCCACTGTGGTCACCCCAGCCGGCACACAAACAACCACCCGCGGCCGATAAAAAAAACCGGGATTCTTTTGCATAGCTTTACGAATAAAATAACGCAGCATCATATGTGTTACTTCAAAATCAGCAATAACCCCATCCTTCATCGGACGAATAGCGACAATATTACCAGGTGTTCTACCAATCATCTGCTTAGCTTCATCACCTACAGCCAAAACATTACCAGTTTCCCTGTGTAAAGCCACCACCGAAGGTTCATTTAATGCAATACCTTTTCCTTTTATATACACAAGTGTATTGGCAGTGCCTAAATCTATTCCGATATCCCTGGAAAAAAACATTAACATTCCTCCCCTAAAATCTTAATTCCACATTTCCTCAGTAAAAACATTGTTTTAACTAAAGGTAATCCTACCACATTATAATAACAGCCTGCGATTTTTTCAATAAGCAAACTACCTAAACCCTGTATTCCATAGGCACCAGCTTTATCCAATACAGACTCCTGCTCTAAATAAGCCTCTATTTCCCGCTCTGTCAAACTGCGGAAACAAACTTTGGTAAGTTCTACATCTTGTAATATTTCCTGCTGCCGCTTAACACAGATCCCAGTATAAACCTGATGCCAGCCACCACTTAAAAAAATAAGCATTTCCTTAGCCTCTTCCTTACTAACTGGTTTACCGAGAACCTGTCCCTCTTTTACCACAATAGTATCAGCAGCCAAAACTATATCCCCACTTACCTGACAAGCCTTTTCACGAGCTAATTCCTGTACCCCCCACTCATATGGCTCACTAATTTCACCTTCCCCTTCACTAATCTCAACCCGGAAAGGGATTCCCAGCAACTTCAATAATTCGAACCGCCTAGGTGAACTAGAGGCCAACACCAAGTCCATCTA
This sequence comes from Clostridia bacterium, assembly GCA_012841935.1. Lineage (NCBI taxonomy): Bacteria > Bacillati > Bacillota > Clostridia > Clostridia bacterium. Next base: position 5,661 of record DUTS01000128.1, on the reverse strand, counting down.
TTTCCCCCCAAATTATTGCAATTTTTAAAACCTAAAATAAACAAAAAAGGCCAAAAGAAGTCCCACAGTACTAGCCACATTTAACTGTAGGGTAAAGCCCAATGTAAAATTAGCAATTGCTAAATCAATGGTTATTGGTGCAAAACCAATCACCGGCAAAGTATAATTTACAACTGGCCAAAGATTACCTAAAGCCAGTCCCAAAAGACTGCCGATTAAACCCCCCACTACCAACAAAATAATCAAAAAACCAAGACTCCTTTGTGACAAAAAACTCCCTCCTCTAAGTTTATCACTCCCCTATCCAGCAAACAAGCCGGAACTTTATACAATATAATTATAATACATCTTTCCAAAATAAGAAAAGCCCGGTTTTTTCCGGGCTCATAATTAACAAAACGAATTAACGAGAATAATTAAATTCCTTCTAGAAATGCCGTCCGAAATTTTCAGCCGCCCAAAGTAATATCTTGAGTATTGTACCATGCCAAGGCCGCCTGAAAATGTTGAGGTTTAAAATCTGGCCAATAAGCTTCGATAATATAAAAATCTGAATAAACGGCTTGTAGAGGTAAAAAACCACTTAATCTTCTGCGACCACCCCAACGAATAATTAAATCCACACGAGAAACATGACAGGAATTTAAAAGAGCGAGGGGATTTTGGGCAACCTTTTTTTTAGTAAAAGCCTGTTTTAAATCCCACTGCCAATCATAATTAACCAAAAAATTAACTTTTGTTCCTCCTTGTCCAAATCTCTTTCTCTTTTTAGTATAAGGCAACAGTTCACGTGGAAACATGGGAGAAGAAGTTTTACCAATTACCAAAAGATCAGCATCTTCTTGGGATAATAATTCTACGGCCTGAATACAAACCATGGTAAAGGCTAATCTTTGTATTCGCGGTCGTTTTGTATTATCAGCCGTAAATCCATAAAAGGTTAATTCTTTAATCCCTGTTTTTTGACAAAGTTTAAAAACTTCTAGACCAGGCTGCAGACCATCAGCATAGCCCTTTTCCTTTCCCAGCCCCCTGCTTTCTGCCCAGCGTCTGTTTCCATCCGGAATTATACCTAAATGTGCGGGTATTCTCATGCTCAACCCTCCCCTTAGGTATATTATTACCGAATTTTACCGATTAATGCACTTCTAGTTTGTTTGTTTTAAAAAACGATGATATTCCTCCAATAAAACCAAGGCCTGCTGCTGACTTTTTAAATAAGCAGCCTGAGTCCATTCCTTTTCCATAAGACGCAGACTCATTTCCCATTCAACACATAATTTAACCAATTGAAGAATGGCTTCCTCTTCTATTTTTTCACCGATTTGAGCCACTTCTAATAAGGAGTCAGCCAATTGAACAAATTTGGGACGACATAAAGCTAATTCCTCATTGAGGACAAAATGAGGATAAAGAAAGAGTCCTTTTTCCAAACATAGACTTACTTGACCGAGAAAAGGAGCTATTTTTTCAGCAGATTCAAAGTCCTCGGCAGCAAATTTAAAAGCAATTTTATTGAGACAGTCTTCTTTGAGCTCACCAGGTATTTCCAAAGTATTAAAACCTTCTTTTTGATTAACTAAACCCAAAAGAACTTCAAAAGGACCCTCTCCGGTAATTATGACAGGATAACCTTTCAGGCTCCACTGTTTACCAATCTTTAAAGCCTCTTTTTTTTCTTCTAGGGAAGCTATTTGCCAAGTATAACAAGGGACCTGATTTAAACGAAGAACCCTTTTCTTACCCGGAAATTCCCCTCGGGAAGTTAAAAATACATTTCGGGTAGGAATTTCCGGTGTGCCTTCTGCCATATTTGACAAATAAAAATGCCCTAATCCCCGCCCCAAAAGTAAGGTAGCTAGTAGAACTAGAGCTAAAACTATTCTAGGCAAAATAACACCCCCATCCTAATTTTAAATTATATGCCGGGGGAGTTGTTCTTAGAACATTGCAGAATTTCACGGGCTTTCCCCATCAAATGAAGGGAACCAGTAACTAAAACCAAACCATCATCACCAGCAAGGCTGCGAGCCTTTTCCAAGGCCTCACCTATATCCTCAATACAAGTTAAAGGCAAATTACCTTGAAAATGATTTTTTAAATCCTGCCAATGTACAGTTCGCTCCGAATTAGGACGCGTAATAATCACGGCATCAACCAAAGGTTTTAAAAATCGAGCTGCCCAATCCCAATCCTTATTATCAAGCATACCAATAACTAAAACCAGCCGCCGGTTTTGTTTTCTTTTAGTTAGCCATTGTGATAAAACCATAAAACCGGCTAAATTATGGGCTCCGTCCAAAACAAAGCAAGGTTTACAACCAATCAATTCCAAACGACCTGGCCATTTTACTTTAACAATGCCTGCTTTAATCGCCTCCGAACCCACCCTCCACCCTTTTTTTTGTAAAATTTCGGCGGCAAAAACCGCAGTAATCGCGTTTTCAATTTGATGTTCACCCTGTAAAGGAACAAACAATTGCGGATAATCATTAAAAGGTGTCTTCAAAGAAAATGCTTGCCCCTCATCTGTTTCCGATATTATTTCCCAAGCAACCTCTCGCTGTATTTCCCAAAAAGGTGCTGCTAAATCTTCAGCCTTTTCCCTAATAATTCGCAGTACATCTTCCCCTTTACTCATCGTAATTACCGGACAATTAGCTTTAATAATGCCGCTCTTTTTTTCCGCTATTTCTACCAAAGTATTCCCCAAACGATCCTGATGATCATAAGAAACATTGGTAATAATGGTTAAAAGGGGATGTTTAACTACATTGGTGGAATCAAAATCACCACCCAAACCAACTTCTACCAAAGCCAGATCAATTTGTTTACGGGCAAAATATAAAAAGGTCATCGCGGTTAAAATTTCAAATTCCGTAGGGAGACTACCAACATCTTGTTCTACCTGTTCCAAGGCCCCCAAAACTTCGGCAAATAAAGCGGTAAACTCTTTTTCACTAATATATTCCCCATTAATCATAAATCTTTCTCGATGAGAAATGAGATGAGGTGAACTAAAAACACCAACTTGATAACCGGCCTCTTTCAAAATGGAGGCCAACATTGCCGTGGTAGAACCTTTCCCATTGGTACCCCCGATATGAATAATCGGAAACTGTTCTTCAGGATGACCAAAAATCTCCAGCAAATCATTGATTCGCCGTAAGCCCAGATTAATTCCTAAGCTTTTAAATTGATTAAGTTTTAATATAGCTTGTCTATACTCCATGCATTCAACCTCCCGTAAATATTTCCAGCTACTATAATTTATTTCCTGCATACGTCTCTTATCTTACTTATCTAGCCTGCTCTTGTCAAGATCTCCGCCTGTGCCCATATTAATTTTTAACAGTGCGACTAAAGCCGCACTGTCAAAAATTTGATTCTTTCCTCTAGAGCTTTTTTTTGAGTTTGATAATCCTTTAATTTTTCTTTTTCCTGTTCAACTATTTTCCGAGGAGCCTTAGTTACAAATCCTTTATTTTGTAACTTTTTTTCCAAACGTAAGACCTCTTGATCCAAAGCCTTATTTTCCTTTTGTAAACGAGCTATTTCCTGCTCAAGATCTATCAAACCTTGTAAAAGTAGATATACCTCTACACCACTGACTAAATTAGTAACAGCTTGTTGAGGTTTTTCCACAGTAGTTAACTTTAGTTCCCAAGCAGACAATTTCGCTAAATTAGTTAAATAGGGTACACCCCGACGTAGAACATCCAATGTTGTTTCCTCTTGGGCCATTAAAACCACTTGAGCTTTTTTACCCAAAGGTACATTCATTTCACTGCGTAAATTACGAATAGCCCGAATAACATCTCTTAGCAGATCCATTTCTTTTTCGGCTTGCTCATCTAGCTCTGCTTCTTCAACTTTAGGCCAAGGAGTAAGCATAATTGTTTCCCCACCAGGGGGTAAATGCTGCCAAATTTCTTCAGTTAAAAAGGGCATAAAGGGATGCAGTAATTCCAAAGTTTGACGCAAAGTTTGGGCCAATACTTTTTGTGCGGTTTTTCTACTTGCTTCTGTTTCTCGTCCATAAAGTCGAGGTTTAATCAATTCTAGATACCAATCACAGAACTCATCCCAAATAAATTCATAAAGCAAACGAGCTGCCTCACCTAATTCATATTTCTCCAAATTAGTGGTTACTTTCTGCACAGTTTGATTAAAACGGCTCCTAATCCAACGATCGGCAAGAGTATATTCACCACCAGCTTCACCCTGATAATCCTCTAAATTCATTAAGGCAAAACGGGAAGCATTCCAAATTTTATTGGCAAAATTACGCACAGCTTGCAGACGTTCGATTTGGAAACGCAAATCATTACCTGGAGTATTACCAGTAACCAACATAAACCTTAATGTATCAGCACCATATTCTTCGATAACTTCTAAAGGATCAATTCCATTACCTAAAGATTTACTCATCTTGCGACCTTGTCCATCTAAAACCAAACCATGAATAAAGACATCCCCAAAAGGCACATCAGACATAAATTCCAAAGAAGTAAAAATCATACGGGCTACCCAAAAGAAAATAATATCACGGCCAGTAACCAATACTGAGGTAGGATAATAAGTCTGCAAAAGGGAACTATTTTCCGGCCAACCGAGTGTAGAAAAAGGCCAAAGTGCCGAACTAAACCAAGTATCCAAAACATCCGGATCTTGAATTAATTCTTGGGAACCACACTGTGGACAAACCTCAGGTTCTGTTCGCTGACAAATAATTTCCTGACAGGTCTGACAATACCAAACAGGCAAACGATGTCCCCACCACAACTGACGACTAATACACCAATCACGAATATCAGCCAACCAATTTAAATAAATCTTAGTAAATCTAGCCGGAATAAAACGAATCCGGCCTTCTTTAACTGCTTCAATAGCCGGTTTGGCCAAAGGTTTCATTTTCACAAACCATTGTTTAGAAATTAAAGGTTCAATAATGGTATCACAGCGATAACATTGACCAACAGCATGTTCATGTTCCTTTTCCCCCACTAAATAACCTAGGGTTTGTAAATCTTCAATAATTGATTTCCGGGCCGTAAAGCGGTCCATTCCCTGTTATTTCCCCTCTGCAGTTATGATACCCCGGTCATCTAAAATGGTCAGTTCCTGCAAACCATGCCTGCGACCCATTTCAAAATCATTAGGATCATGTGCAGGAGTTACTTTTACCACACCAGTACCAAAAGCAGGATCAACATAAGTATCGCCAATCAAAGGAATTTTACGCCCAGTAAGTGGTAGAATTAATTCCTTACCGATTAAATGCCGATAGCGTTCATCTTGCGGATGAACAGCCACCGCAGTATCACCCAACATTGTTTCCGGTCTGGTGGTAGCAATAACAATTGCCCCTTCACCCTCAGCAAAAGGATAGCGGATTTCCCACATCTTTCCCTTTTGGGAAATATGTTCTACTTCAATATCTGAAATAGTAGTCTGGCAGTGAGGGCACCAATTTATAATATAATTTCCTTGGTAAATCAAACCTCTTTCATATAAACTAACAAAAACTTCGCGAACCGCTCGAGAACAACCTGCATCCAAAGTAAACCTTTCTTGGGACCAATCACAGGAAGTACCCAATTTACGTAATTGCTTCGTAATCTGTCCCCAATACTGTTCTTTCCATTCCCAAACTTTTTC
>DUTS01000127.1 GCA_012841935.1 Clostridia bacterium | reverse complement strand
TTTTCTTTAAATTTACAGATAGTTCCAATAAATGCTTTAGGTTTTTTCATAAAATTTATTTGACTTTTACCGCAGTCTTAAAATAAAAACATACCTTGCGGTATGTTTCACTTTGCTCCCTACGGTAGCCTTAACTACATCAGGTTCAAAGGGTCAGGTTTTAACCTTCTCAGCAAATATTGCTCCCCCGCAAATCATTTATAAACACTATTTAAAGATAACTATAATTAATTTTTGTTGATTTGTAAAGCAAACAACTAATTTCCAAAATCCTTTGACACCAATTAATTCCCTGAACTTTTAGCCAAAAAAAGAGCTATTTCTTCCAAAACAAGTGGTAATTCATCACTAAAAGTGAGCAGATGTTCTGCCTTTTCCAGCCATACTAATTTTTTTCTTTTGCTTTTTATAGAATCATAAAGAAATTGTGCACTAATGGGATTTACTAAGCCATCATTTTTTGTTTGAACCACTAATACCGGGATTTTAATTTTAGCCAATTGAGTTTTTAACAGTTCCTTAAATTCCAAAAGTGATTGAAAAGCCTTGACCGGAATTTCTTCATATGAAAATCGACCCAAAAGTTGATTGCGTTTTTTTTCAGCTAAAGAACGTTGTTTACTTAAATATTCACAATCCGGGTTTTTTAAAACAAAGTACTCCTCATTTCTAAAAAAAAGAGGTGTATTTAAAGAAATCACTTGAGAAGCATTTTGCTTAACAGACAAATAAAGTGCTAATAATGCCCCTAAGGAAAAACCTATGGGCACCACCTCTTTATAATCTTCACTCATCTTCAGATATTCTGTTTCCACGGCTAGATACCATGTTTGCCAATCAGTTAGAGCCAAATCTTGGGGTTTAGTACCATGGCCGGGTAAAAGTAGAGCCCGAACACCATATCCCCTCTTTTTTAAATAATTACCTAAAGGCCTCATATCCGCAGGTGAACCACTAAAACCGTGAATTAAAAGGCAGCCTTTTGCGGAATTTCCCATATATTCAAAGGGCAATGCCCTTTTATCAATCTGTTTCATTTTCCACAACCTTATCTGTAATTAGCATAAACCTGGCTTTAGCCTCAGCAGCTAGTTTACCTGTTTCCAAAATGGCTTTAGATTTTAAATCCACCAAACGACCTTTTTCTTGTTCAATCCAGGCCTCAAATCTAACTGGCTTTAAAATAGGGATATGGGCACGAAAACGAACCTCCAATCGAGCTGTAAAACCCATTTTATGATTAACAAACAAACATTGTGACATTACTTCATCAAAAATGGTACTAGTAATTCCCCCGTGTAAAATTCCGGGATAACCCTGATAGATTTCCGGTGGAATAAAAATGGTAATTACCCGTTCATTTTCCAAACTAAAGCTTAAACCAAGTCCCCGTGGGTTTTGTTTACCACAAGCAAATCCTTGATGCTGATAATCAAATGGCATTTTCAAATTCCCCTTTTCCAAAATTAAAAATCGGCTTTAGCAGTAATCCCGGCAAAATATAAAGCCATCTTTTCTTCAGTTTTACGATTTAATTTTTTGGAAACAAAAGCCTGAGCACATTGTTTAGTGATTTGAGCTAATTTATCTAAATAACCAGGCTTAGTGGCTCTTTCTTTTATAAAATAATTAATAAATAGGAGGGTGGCATTTATCACATAAAGCTCTAAATCCTTTTTTAAAAAACTAAAACCTTGTAATTTTAAATTAAATTTCACTTTCCTTTTTACACATTTCATTTTAGCTTTAAATTGCTTTTCACCCAGAAATTCACGTTTCTCAACATTTCGAGGAAAATTTAGTGTTTCTAAATCATTTTTTAAGATTTTTTCACTTATTTCAAATAAAGACATAGCTAAAGCATAGCCAGCATCCGAATAACCCAAAGTTAAAAACAATCTTAAAAGAAAACTGCAAAAGAATAGCAATTCACCATATGTTTCAGCTGTACCTAAATCATCACTATTTAATTCCCAAAAAGCTTCATTATATTGATAAAAATCAAGGGTCAAATCCATGGATAATTTCATCTTTTTTTTCCCTCCTAATTATATCCCAAGGTTTGACAGGGTGCTCAACCCTTAAGCACACTATTTGCTGAGGATGAGGAGCACATGTAAGCACTTCCCCAGTTTCACTAAAAAGCTCCCTTATTTCCTGGGAAAATAATTTAGTTTCCGCTCCCATGATTTCTACTTTTTCACCTACTTGAAAATTATTACGCTGTTCTACTTGTGCTAACTTTGCTAAAGGATCATAATCACGTACTAAACCGATAAAATCATGAGTCCGTCGATAAGCCGAAGTAGCATAATTTTGATTTGGTTTACCCAACAAAAACCCGGTAGAATAATCACGATGACTTACCTTTGCCAATTCTTGCAGCCATTTTTCCCGGAAAATAAATTGCTCAGGATTGGCATAATAAACAGCAAGCACCTCACGATATACCTTTACCACTGTAGCCACATAATGAATACTTTTCATCCGTCCCTCAATTTTAAAACTATTTACACCTGCCTTTATTAACTCTGGTAAATAACGAATTAAACAGAGATCCTGTGAATTTAAAAGATAAGTACCCCGTTGATCTTCAAAAAGCGGATAATATTCACCTGGTCTTTTTTCTTCTACTAAAGCATAACGCCAGCGACATGGTTGGGCACATTCACCTAAATTAGCATCCCTACCGGTAAAATAATTACTTAATAAACATCTTCCTGAATAAGAAACACACATCGCTCCATGGACAAAGACTTCTAATTCTAGATTAACCTTTGTACGTATTTCTTGGATTTCCTCTAGAGATAATTCACGGGCCAAAATAATTCTTTTTACATCTCGGGATTCCCAGAAACGTGCACTAGCCCAATTAGTTGTATTAGCCTGTGTACTTAAATGCAGATTCAATGTAGAACCTATCTCCTGGGCAATTTGCCACACACCCGGGTCAGAAAAAATTATTCCATCTACACCCAAAGCCTCTAATTCCCGTAAATAATTAGGTAATTCCTTTAGATCTTGATTATGAGCAAAAATATTAACCGTAATATAAACCTTGACACCCCGCCTTTGGGCAAATTCTACACCTTTTACCAACTCCGGGCCAGTAAAATTATCGGCAAAAGCCCGCAACCCAAAAGCCTGTCCGGCCAAATAAACGGCATCTGCCCCATAGATAACCGCCATCTTTAATTTTTCTAAATTTCCAGCTGGGGCCAATAATTCAACTTTTTTTCTAGTCACAAAAAGTGCACCTACTTTAATAACCTAATTTTTTCTTAGCTGCAATATGTTCGGCAAAAGTTCGTGAAAAAACATGTTCCCCACTTTGATCCTTTTTAGCTACAAAATAGTAATAATCAGTATCTGCTGCCTGTAAAACAGCTTGTAAAGAGGCTTGCCCCGGACAGCCGATCGGTCCAGGCGGTAATCCAGAAATACGATAAGTATTATACTCGGATTTTACCTCCAAATCATCATATAAAACACGCTGTGTTCTTTCTTCCAAAGCATATTGTACTGTAGAATCAGCTTCTAATTTTTGTCCGCGTTTTAAACGATTTAAAAAAACTGAGGCCACAATTGGTCTTTCTTCATCCAAACGACATTCCCCTTCCACTATGGAAGCCAAAGTAACAACTTGATGAATTGTTAAACCAGTTTCATTAGCTGGTAAAGCCTGATAAACATTCCAAAAACGTTTAAGCATGGTCGCGACTACTTCTTCGGCGGAACAACCTATCGGTACAAGATATGTATCTGGAAAAAGATAACCTTCCAACCTTTTTTCATTAGCCGGTAAATCCTCTAGGAAGGAATAATCATAAGTACCTTCTTTAACCACTGCCCAAAATTCTTTAGCTGTCATAATTTCATTTTTAGCCAAGACTTCGGCAATTTGCCTTAAATGATATCCTTCTGGAATTGTAAATTTTTGAACAGCTACTTGACCTGCGGCTAACTTCTTGACTATCATTTGCACCTTCATTGCTGGTTTAAGTAAATAGTGACCTGCTTGTAAATGTGACAAATTACCCGTTACCCGGGTATAAAGAATAAAAGCACGTGCATTTTTTATTAAACCTTCTTCTTTTAAATCTTTGGCTATTTGTCTAGCAGCTGTACCTTTTTTAATTACAAATAAATGCTCAACATCATCTTCAGAATCTACGGGACCCAATAAATTAAAAAAATAGAGACAAGAAATTAAACATAGTCCAATAAGAAGTAAAGAAAATTTAAAAACCCGCGGTGCTTTTTTAAATAAAAAAGGCTGCATCCTTTAAAACTCCTCTTTTCAATTTTAAACCTTTATGTATTATACTATAACCTCATTAAACACAAAAACAAACAGCCTTTCACCATAATGGCAAAAGACTGCGAAAAAAAATTCACTTATCTCTATTTTACTCTACTCCTTTTTCCTGCAAGGTTTCCATGTACTCTT
>DUTS01000126.1 GCA_012841935.1 Clostridia bacterium | reverse complement strand
GATATACCGGTGATGACTATTTTCTTAGATGAAATGATGGGTAAAGCCGGAATGCAAACAAGGCTGGAAGCCTTTGTTGATTTATTGAGCCAACGGCGGGAATATAAGTTAGCTAAAGTTCTTTAAAGAATTAAAAAAACAAATAAATACATTCCTTTTCGAGAGAATCATATGGTTATATAGAGCATACACTATTTACAAAACCAATAATTTGTAGTACAATATCTTACAAGGGGGGGTTTATATGAATTCAATAACTTTAAGAATAAATGATGATGAAAATAGGTTAATTAGAAGTTATGCTAAAGCTAATAATATAAGCATTTCTGAACTTATGAGACAATCAGTTTTAGAAAAAATAGAAGATGAAATTGATTTGAAGATTTATAATCAAGCCATGAAAGAACATAAAGAAAACCCCCAAGATATAAGTTTTGATGAAATGATGAATGAATTGGGATTTTATGAGTAAGGGATACCAGGTTAGATTTGGAAGAGGAGCCCAGAAAAGCCTAAAAAAAATTGATCCAAATGATGCTAGAATTATAATGGCGTGGATAAACAAAAATTTAGTAGGTTGTGAGAACCCTTATATTTACGGAAAATCTTTAAAAGGGAATTTAAAAGATAAATGGAGAAATAGAATAGGAGACTATAGGTTAATTTGTAATATAGATGAGGAAAAAACCTTGATATTAATTTTAGAGACTGGACATAGAAGAGAAATTTATAAGTGGTTAAAATAATAAAGTTTTGCACTTTGAAAAACGTAAGTTTTTATTGATACGGGAGAGTCCCCTCTAGTATAATCCCGTTTTCGACAGTTAATAATAATAAAAAAGCCGGTATCCTTTGTAAACACAAGATATATCGGCTTTTTATAATTACTAAAATGTTGTATGTGAAAATTATTTTAGGGGTTGCTGAATAACCCTACAAACCTTTTGGTGTAAGACATTTACTTTGAAAGATGATATAATAAGTGCAAGAAAAATAATCAATATTGCTTAAAGAGCTTGCACTTGTGACTGTTAAGTACTTTTGAACAAATTTTACTAAAAGAAGCATTGTCCAATCTACTGAACAGTTAGGTGCGGAGCCTTATGAGTGAACTGAAAAAAGGACTGCTTACCGTAATGGCACCGGGGATAGGGACCCTTACCCTTAAGGTTCCCAGGCATAGAAACGGTCTATTTGGCACAGAATTATTTGCTAGGTATCAATGAAGCGAACAGGCTCTGGTGCTGGCAATGATGGAGATGGTGGTAAACGGCGTATCCACTAGAAAAGTAGAAAATATTACAGAAGAACTTTGTGGTAAGGAATTCTCTAAATCCACTGTTTCAGAGCTTTGAAAAGTCCTATTATTTCTTTATAATCACTATTAAACTAGTTGAAGCAGCCTGGAGAGATAGTGACAACATTTTTATACGGTCCCTTTAGCTAAGGGAATTAGGATTGCTATTTGTGGAGTGCCCACATATAAAATTCCGGGTATGGCCGGACGTATAAAAGAGGTTTTGGGTTCACTTAGGGAATGCTTGACTCTTTTTTAGTCTTCAATTATGATTAATTTGGTCGGAGTTAAATTTTGGGTAGCTCCGGCTAAATTTTTGGATAAAAAATAAGCTATTTTCCGAAAGTTCTTTATCCTGTTCTTTTGGCTATTTACTTGCCAGCAGTTAAAAAAATAAATAAAATAGAATTAAAGGGGGTAAGTAATTGGCAGCGATGAGAATTGGTTTCCCGCGAGCTTTATTCTATTTTTTATATTACCCATTTTGGCATGTCTTTTTTACAGAATTAGGTTGTG
>DUTS01000125.1 GCA_012841935.1 Clostridia bacterium | reverse complement strand
TTCGTTGTACCCGAAGTTAAGCCCTTGGACTGTTATATCAAACAGCGGTAGGTTTTATCCGAAACTGGACAGGAAGAACAGGGAAACAAACAGAACTTATAGAGTTTTATAAGGTTTTGGCAACGGATGAGAAATGATGATCAAAAATGCACGTTTGGTTGTAAGTGCGGTAAGTTCTGCCCAATATCCCCCACCTCTAGGGGCTGAGATCGCCTTAGTAGGTAGGTCTAATGTCGGCAAATCTTCTCTAATTAATTGTTTGGTAAAACGTAAGAGTTTAGCCCGTACGAGTAGTACTCCGGGTAAAACTCAAACCCTCAATTTTTATAAAATTAATAATGCTTGGTATTGTGTGGATTTACCTGGTTATGGTTATGCTCGTGTTTCCAAAAAAAAGCGAGCTAAGTGGGGAGAATTCATTGAAGAATATTTAAATAATCGTGAACAGTTAAAGGGAATTATACAGGTGGTGGATTTAAGACATCTGCCCACAGCTAATGATCTATTAATGCGTAATTGGCTTATTGAACGCGGTTTGCCTTGTTTAATTATAGCCACTAAGGCGGACAAACTTTCGCGTAATCGGCAGAAGCAGCAGGCGGAAAAAATAAGAAGTAAATTGCAATTAACTCCCATTATTTTTTCGGCTTTAACCAGTCAAGGTCGGCAGGAAGTACTAGCTTGGTTAAATAAAATTATTCCCTCTAACCCACAATCTGGGTGTTGACAACAAGTTGGCGGGATGTTATCCTGTTAATATAATTTGGAAATAGGGGGAGTGTTCTTAAATTATGCCGAAAAACAAAAGGCTTAATTGGTTATTAATCGCAGTTTTAGTCGGAATATTACTTTTGGGGGCTGCTTGTGGTAAAAATGAGTCCACAACCGGTGGAGCAAAAGGGGAAGCAAAGTTAGTTTTCGCCGATGCTGGTTGGGATAGTATTAAATTCCATAATGAAGTGGCTCGTCTAATTGTTGAAGAAGGTTATGGCTATCAGACCGAAATTATGCCTGGAACCACCATTGTAGCTTTTGAAGGTTTAAGACGTGGTGATCTTGATGTTTATATGGAAGTTTGGACAGATAATTTAACTATGTATGAAGAAGCCTTAGATAATGGTGATATCTTAGAACTAGCTATTAATTTTGATGATAATCGGCAGGGATTTTATGTTCCCACTTATGTAATCAAAGGTGATCAGGCAAGGGGAATTAAACCTTTGGCTCCTGATTTGAAAACAATCAATGATTTGCCGCAATATTGGCAAGTATTCCGCGACCCCGAGGATAAAAATAAGGGTAGAATTTATGGGGCCATTCCTGATTGGGCAGCAGATGAAATTGTTAGTCAAAAAGTAAGAAATTATGGGTTAACAGATACCTATAATCTTTTCCGTCCCGGTTCTGGGACTGCTTTGGCTGCCTCCATGGTAGGAGCCATTGAAAAAGGTGAACCTTGGTTGGGTTTTTATTGGGAACCTGAATGGATCATGGGTAAATATGATTTAACTTTTATCGAAGAACCGGAATTTGATGAACTAAAATGGGAAAATGGTTATCAATGTGCTTTTCCAGCGGTACCGGTAACGGTTTGTGTGCATAAAAGTTTGGCTCAGCGTGTGCCGGAAGTTGTTGAGTTTCTAAAAAATTATGAAACAAGTGCGGTTTTAACTAATGAGGCCTTGGCTTATATGGAAGAAGCAGGAGCTACACCGCGGGCTACTGCACGTTGGTTCTTAAAAGAAAATCGTGATTTATGGACTGAGTGGGTACCCCAGGATGTAGTGGCTAAAGTAGAAGCTGTATTATAAGTAAAAAAGAGAGGTGATAATAGTTGCTGTTTTTTAAACAGCAACTAACTTAATTTATGCAAACATTTCCAGAAAGTATTAGTTTTCGATTTGGTCCGTATGTAGAAAGAATTGTAAAATGGCTTCTGGATAATTGTCTGGAGTTTTTTGAGATACTGCGACAAGTAATTTCAGTATGTTTGTTGAAGGTGGAGTCTTTTTTGCACTGGTTACCATGGTGGGTTCTAGTGCTTTTCGTTTTTCTTTTGGGTTGGCGCTATAAAAATGTAAAAGCGGGAATTCTTTATGGTTTGTCTTTATCCCTAATCGGGGTTTTTGGTCTTTGGGAATTAACCATGACTACTCTGGCTGTAGTTTTGACTTCGGTATTTTTAGCACTACTTTTGGGTTTGCCTACTGGAATTGCCATGTCCTATAGTCGAAGAATTGAATTAATAATGAAGCCAATTCTGGATGCCATGCAGACAATGCCCAGTTTTGTTTATCTTATTCCGGCGATGATGTTTTTTGGTTTAGGTATGGTACCGGCTGTCTTTGCTACCATTATTTATGCTCTTCCACCGATAATAAGATTGACGAATTTAGGTATTCGCAGTGTACCACAAGAAATGGTAGAGGCAGCTTATGCTTTTGGCTCTTCACCAGGGCAAACTTTAATTAAGGTGCAGTTACCACAAGCTTTACCTACAATCATGACTGGTATCAATCAAACTACGATGATGGCTCTTTCCATGGTTGTAATTGCTTCTATGATCGGGGTGGAAGGTTTAGGTTATGAAGTCTTGGCAGGTATTGGCAGGATTCAGATCGCCCGGGCTTTTGATGCTGGTTTAAGTATTGTTATTCTAGCCATAATTGTTGACCGTATTTCACAAGGAATAGTTGATCGCTACCAAATACCGGAACAGTAAGTAAAAAAGGGTGATTGAAAATGACTGTAAAAATAAAAGTGGAGAATTTAACTAAAGTATTTGGACGAAATCCGAAAGCAGTATTAAAAAGATTAGAAAAAGGTGAATCCAAAGCAAAAATTTTAAAGGAAACCGGTAATACGGTAGGGATCAGCAATATTTCTTTTGATGTAAAAGAAGAGGAGTTTTTTGTCATAATGGGTCTTTCTGGCTGTGGTAAATCAACTTTATTGCGCTGCTTAAATTTATTAAATGAACCCACTGCCGGGAAAATTTATATTGATGGTGTTAATATTGTTAATTATAAACATCAGGAATTAAGGGAATTTAGGCAAAAAAAAGTAGCCATGGTTTTTCAACATTTTGGCTTGTTTACGCACCGTACAGTTTTGGGTAATGTGGAATATGGTTTAGAAATACGCGGTGTTCCTGCTGAAGAACGTACTGCCATTGCTCAAAAAACTTTAGAAGCAGTAGGTCTAAAAGGTTGGGGTGATAAATATCCCAGTCAGTTAAGTGGTGGAATGTGTCAGCGTGTAGGTTTAGCCCGTGCTTTGGCTAATGATCCCCATATTTTATTAATGGATGAACCATTTAGTGCTTTAGATCCTTTAATTCGTCGAGAAATGCAGTTAGAGCTTTTAGATATTCAGGCTAAGTTCAAAAAGACAATCGTTTTTATTACTCATGATATTAACGAAGCCTTTAAATTGGGTGATCGGGTTGCGGTAATGCGGGAAGGAAATATTGTTCAAATTGGTACACCGGAAGAAATTCTTACACACCCGCGTAATGACTATATTACCAGTTTTGTTCAGGATGTAGATAAAACCAAGGTTTTGCAGGCTAAGCATATTATGTTGAGACCTGGTGCATTAGTTTCTATTAAAGATGGTCCTAAGGTAGCAATTAAAGAAATGAAAAATGCGGGTATCTCCAGTGTTTTTGTTGTAGATGAACAAAGAAGATTATCTGGTTTGGTAACTATTGATGATGCTATTAAAGCCGCTCGCAGGAAAAAGCGGCTGGCGGAAATTCTTTCCCAAGATTATTTCCGGACTTCTCCGGAAACTTATGTGGAAGATTTACTTCCGGCAGCCTCCACAGCTAAATACCCTTTGGCGGTATTAGATGAACGGCAAAAATTATTGGGTATTATTGTTCGGGTAGCCGTCCTTTCGGCTTTGGCTCAAGATTTGGGTAACAATAATTCAGCTAATGGTAAGGGGGCTGTTAGTTCCTTGGTCTCTAAAAGGAGTTGTTGAATAACTTTTAATTCCTGACTGGTTATTTCTGGGGTGGTTGGCCAACATCCCAGTGTTTTATAACGGCAAATCCCGCGGATTAATGTTTTTTCGCTCGACCCCGGAAAAAACTCTACTGCCCAGTTGGCAATTTCTTCCGGGGTTTGTTGAGCAATTAATTCTAAACCTGCTTGTAAGGCTAAATTAAAGGCTTGATCTGTTTCAGGGAAATATTGTTTTTTGGTGGTAAAAAATACTGTGGGCAGATTGTTTACTTCTTGGGCTATGCTTTTAATTACAAAACCAGCTTTAGCTTGTTCCAATAAAGTGGCCTCAGGTTCTTCAATTAAAATAAATTGTCCGCTGCCGCTTTGAAAAACTGCAGGACGTAATTTTTCGGGCAAATTATTAATGAGGTGAAGGTCTAAAAAAGGTTTTAAATTATGTTTGCGTAAAGTATATTCCAATGCTAGGGAAGCGAGTTTACCACTACCGGCACTAATAATTACGCGATTTTTCATTTCCGGCCAAGAAGTTTCTTGGGAACTGCGGGAAAGGAGTAGGTGCCCGCTTTGTGCAGCGATTTTACTTAGAATGCCCAGTTTCTTTTCTTGTTGATAGCCATAAAAAACTTCTTCTGGTCCACCTAAATAGAGTAAATGTTCCGCGGTTTCCTCCGAAAATGTAAAGGTGTCTACTTTTTGCAGTTTTAGATTAAAATTATGTTTTTTATCATAATTTTTTTTAAGTACTGCATATAATGGTAGATATAATAAAGAGTCCTGAGTATAAATAAGTGTAATTTTACCAGGGGGTTTTTCCGGTGGGGTCATTTTCCGGGGTAAGCAGCCTATTAAAATTAGGCAGCAGAGTAATAATAAAAGAAAACGGGTTCGCAATTTTTACCACCCCCTTTTCTTTATATATAGTCTGGGATTTTTTAAAATATAACTGACATAGGCAGGGTTTTTAGGCATAAGCTATAATGGTGAGGTTTGATGAAGCATTGGTTAAAAGTTGAATTAACGGCAATTTGGTTAGGTATGGTTACTGCCTTGGCCTGTTGGCTGATTGGCGGTTTTTTGATGATTCTTTGGGTGTTTTATAGTTCGGCCACAGTTTATCATCTGGAATTTTTAATCTACTTATTGGGGATTAGTGGTGTTCTTTTGGGGGGAATTATTGCTGGTAGTAAAGTAAAAAAGACCGCTTGGTTGCACGGTCTTTGGGTAGGAGTTTTATTGGGACTTTTGGGGCTAATTATTAATCTAGAAATTGCTCCAGAATTTTATTCCTGGCTGACTTTAGGCAGACAATTATTTGTCTGGTCTCTCTGGGGGCTTGTCGGTGGTTATTTTAGTAGATTTTTGGTTAGAAAAAAAATAAAAGAGGCTGTTGAGGAGGAAGATTCAACCCCGTAATGCTGTGCACTACGGGGTTAGGTTTATCTTCCCTCTTTGTTTTCTTTTAAACCTAATAGAGTCTCCCCTATTTTGCGGTATTAAATCGATAAATATTAGTCCAAGCACTTTGTAAGCGGTAAAGCTCAGTTTTTTCTGTTTACCTTCTTTGTGTTAAGATTTGTTCTTTTCGTTTGTTAGTTAACTCTTTTTCTACTCTAGTTATTTGATTTAGATATCTTTCCTTTAGCGGCAGGTTTAATTGGGCCATGATGCAGGCTAGGTTTTTTAATCCCTGATGCTGTAAATTGTTGTTCTCTAGTTTTCCTAAATAATATGCTAGTTTTTGGCAATCCTTTAGATCTACAAAATAGGAATAAGTAGCTTGTTCATTAAAGGAAGCAAAATAACTATTGCGGGCCCTTAAGGAAAGATTTGCATATTCTTTGAGTTCAGTCATTATTTTTTCACCGCGATTAATTTCTTTTACAAGAATTTCTATAAATTCTTCTCGCTTAATTGGAATAGGTTCCTTTTTTTCATCACTAAAAAGTAGATTGCGTCCTGGAAGGGTGTTTAATTTTAAATCATTAAGAACTACCCGCATTTGGTGTAGTTCTCCAAAAACATCTTTTTTAATTATCATGCTGATTTGTCGATAATTTTGGTCTTGGGTGGCATTGAAAAAATTATGCCATTTCTGAAGTAGGGTTTGGATTTCACTTTCTGACGGTAATTTTGCTCCCCAAAAGTCGCTAATCTTAATCATGATTTGATTATAGGCTTGGTCGAGCTTGGGATTTTTGCCTTTTCTAGCTATTTGAGCAATGTTGTTATTTAAATTATAGTTTTGAGCACGTTGAAAAAGGTTTGTTAAATGAACATTTAGTTTTTGAAGCATTTGCAATCCCCCTCTGGCAATTGACTATAATTGTGCCTATATTATAAACAATTCAAGCCTAGATGTCAAAATATTTTAGGTTTGACAAAGAAGGGGCAAATCTGTAAGATAAAAATTAAAGTGCCGTTGAAGGAAAGGAAGGCTCGTAAAGCCCAACAGAGAGATAAATCCTTAGGTTGAGAGATTTGTCAGGGTAGCTGCCTAGTCGTTCTGGAGGTGTGATTTTGAAATTTAAGTAGGGATCACCGGGTAAGCCCGTTATCGCTTGTTGAGAGCTGTTTTGTTTCTAAAACAGAAAAAAGGTGGTACCGCGGAATAAAAATCCTTCCGTCCTTTTGGGGATGTGAAGGATTTATTATGTTTTAAAGGAGGGAAAAGTTTTGCCTAAACAATTACCTACAACATATGATCCACATGGTGTGGAGGAAAAATGGTATCAAGTTTGGGAAAGTAAAGGTTATTTTAAAGCACCTCTTGGGGAGGATTTGCCTGAAAAAAAAGCAAGGGGGGAGGTGGAAACCTTTTCG
The DNA here is from genome assembly GCA_012841935.1 of Clostridia bacterium. NCBI lineage: Bacteria > Bacillati > Bacillota > Clostridia > Clostridia bacterium. Next base: position 242 of record DUTS01000125.1, on the reverse strand, counting down.
ATTGTAATGCCTCCACCTAATGTGACCGGTTCCTTACATTTGGGGCATGCTTTGGATAATACACTTCAGGATATTTTAACACGTTGGCAAAGAATGAGGGGTAAAGCGACATTGTGGCTGCCGGGAACCGATCATGCTGGTATTGCTACTCAAGCTAAGGTAGAGGAAAATTTGGCTGTCCGGGGTTTAAGTAAAGAAGATTTGGGTAGAGAAAAGTTTTTGGAAAAAGTTTGGGAATGGAA
>DUTS01000124.1 GCA_012841935.1 Clostridia bacterium | reverse complement strand
TTCGTTGTACCCGAAGTTAAGCCCTTGGACTGTTATATCAAACAGCGGTAGGTTTTATCCGAAACTGGACAGGAAGAACAGGGAAACAAACAGAACTTATAGAGTTTTATAAGGTTTTGGCAACGGCAAAAAAATGATTCGTTCTTTATATAGTTCGAGTTCGGGCATGAGTGCCCAACAGGTTAATTTAGATGTGATTTCTAATAATTTGGCTAATGTCAATACTACAGGTTTTAAAAAGAATCGGGTAGATTTTGCGTCGCTTTTTTATCAGACTTTACGACAGCCCGCTCTTTCAACTGCTAATGGGCAAAACAATTTTGCCGTAGAAGTGGGAAATGGGGTAAAGATAGCGGCTACCCGTACAGCCTGGGAAAATGGTATCCTGCAGGAAACAGGTAATGATTTGGATTTGGCTATTGAGGGTGCAGGGTTCTTTATGGTGCATTTGCCTAATGGAGAAATTGGCTTTACGAGAGCTGGTGCTTTTCGTTTAGATAGTGATGGTTATTTGGTTAATGCTCAGGGGTGCCGACTTTTGTCTTCTAAAGGAAATGCAGCTCCCGAGAACAGTATTACATTAGCTGGACAAGATTTAAAATATATTCAGCCAGATACAGATGATTTTGTCGTACAGATTGCCCCTGATGGCAGTGTTCATACTGAAAAGGAAATAAGTGACCTGCCGGCCATTGAACTGGCTAATTTTGTTAATCCTGAAGGATTAATGGCTGCTGGCTCTTCTGCTTATGTTTATCATGATGTTTGTGGTGAGGTTATTTTGGGGCAGCCATTGGAAAATGGACAATTAGGAATGCTGCACAGCGGTTTTTTGGAAGCTTCCAATGTTAATATTGTGGAAGAAATGATTAAAATGATTATGGCTCAAAGGGCCTATGAAATTGGTTCCAAATCTATTCAAACTTCCGATGAAATGATGAGTATTACCAATAATTTAAAGCGGTAAGGGGGATTTAGAAAATGTACCTTGATCCACTGGCACTTTCGCCTGGATTAATTAAAAAAATGGAAAAAACATCTCTTGATCGTTCCGGTAATTTTGCCGAAATCTTGGCCCAAGAGCAAAAACAGTTGAAGGAAGCTTGTCAGGAATTAGAAGCATTTTTTGTACAACAGGTTTTTAAGCAGTTAAGGGCTACTGTGCCGGAAAGTGAACTCTTACCTAAAAGTATGGGGGAAAAACTATATGAGGAGATGCTGGATGCCGAATATAGTAAAATAATTGCTGAGTCACCACATGGGTTTGGTTTAGCGGAAATGTTATATGAACAGCTCAAGGAACGAATAGATTGAAAAAAAAGAAAAAGCAAAGTTGCCTTTAGGCAAACCTTGCTTTTTTATTTTTTAGGGTTAAAAAATTAAGGGTGCAGCTTGTTTTTGGCGGAATTTGGATGGGACATATCTTCTTTGATGATCGCGATTTGGTCATCGATATCACCGATGCGAACCAAAATGCTCATTTTGTTTCTGTTATTGGCTAAAGACCAAGCATCAAGCAGACGCGATCTTTCCTTGTAGAGGGAATTTAATTTTCTTTCATACATTATTTACACCTCCTTTGTGCGGATTATCTATCTAGTAGGCAATTGTAAGAATCTTTAAGAAACGTAATATTATATAAACATTGTTGCTAATATTATACCCTATAATAGCAATAAAGCAAGCGATTTTCTGAAATTGTAGATAGGTTTTAATAATTTGTAATGAAATTTTAACGTAAAAATATACTAAGAATAGTCTTTCGTTTCGGAATTAGTCATTTTACTAGCGAAAAAGGGATATTTAGTATAAAATAATTTTGTGAATTTTTTTAGAAAAGGATAGGTTGAGATGAAAAGATTTACAGGGTTTTGTATATTACTCGCTTTTTTAATTGCGATACCACTTGGGGCTGCGGAGGAATTAATGAGCCGTCTGTTTTTTGAAAAATGGTTGGATAATTCTTTACGTCCTTTGGAGGCTTCCATCAGTGATTTGCAAAAAACTTATCAGCGGTTAGCAGACGAGGCCGCGGAATTGGCACGTAATTTGAAAACTGAAATAAAGATAACTATTGACAGCCGTCGGGCTTTTATAGATGGACAGGCACAGGAACTAGAGGTAGCTCCTTTTATTTTTCAGGATCGAACCATGGTGCCAGTTCGTTTTATAGGGGAAGCATTGGGTGCAGAATTTTTGTGGGAAGAAAAAACTAGAAAAGTTACCTATATATATAGAAATCTTTTATTAGAAATTTTCATTGAGCAAACAGAGGGTTTTTTGAATCGTAAACCATTTCAATTAGAGACACCACCCATAATTAGGGAAGGACGTACTATGGTACCTCTGCGTTTTATCAGCGAACAATTGGGAGCCCAAGTCAATTGGGAAGAAAAAACACGCAGTGTTACTATTATTAAGTAAAGGATTGGTTTTTAAATCCTCTTTAGGTAAATGGTCTTTTTTGATACAATGCAGTAAGGGTGGTTAGGGATGAGATTAACGAGAAGGAGTAGATACTATTTAAGACGTTTTTCCAATTTAGTAGATTTAATGTTAGTTACATTATTAATTATGGTCAGTATTTATACTTTTTATGATCATTTTTTTCAATTACCTACTCCTGTACCACCACCAGCAGTTATTCATCCACAAGTAGAAAAGCCATTATTTCACGAACAGTTTAAAATACTTTTATTGGGGCTTGATGGTCGTGAAGGATTAAATGATCGCAGTGATACCATAATTTTGGCATCTATAGATACAAAATTAAAAAAGATACAATTACTTTCAATTCCCCGTGATACACGGGTACCTTTACGTGGTAAATTAAATAAAGTTAATGCTGCTTATGCTTATGGTGGGGTGGATTTATCTCGGGAAACTATAAGTGATTTTTTGGGAGTCTCCATTGACCGTCATATTATTATTAAATTTCCCGGCTTGATTAAGTTGGTAGATTTAGCTGGAGGGTTAACTTTAACTGTTCCCTATCGAATGTATAATCTACCTGAAGGAATAGATCTTTATCCAGGTTACCAGCACCTTGACGGGAAAGATGTTTTGGCTTATACTCGGTTTCGAAATGAAAAATATGGTGATTTGGAGCGGGCTAAACGTCAGCAGGAAGTTATTCAGCTCTTGGTTAAAAAAATATTAAAAGAAAATAGTGTACCGGAGATGTTGGAGTTTGTTCAGGCAGCCAATCGGGAAATAGAGACTGATTTATCTTTACGGGAAATGGTGGCTCTGGCCAGATTAACACCGAGTTTTTTGGAAAATGGGGTGGTTTCCAAAATTTTACCGGGGAAAAGTGCGATCATTGATCGCTTGTGGTTTTATGAAGCCGATTTAACCAATTTAACCGAAGTATTGACCATTGATTCTCCGGAAGCTTGTATTTAGCTAAATGGGGGGGAAAGAAAAATGGATTGGGAAGAAAAAACACAAACCGATGTCAAAATGCCTCCTTTGGTACGTACCAAAAAAAGAAAGTTAACTCCTTGGGGTTATGCAGCCATTATTGTCTTCTTATTATTATGTCTTTCTTTTGGTTTTTGGTTGGGGGGGAGAACCTCTACTTCTTTGATCCCACCGGAAGGAGATACAGATTTGGCTTTTCAGACACCGGATTTTTTAAATGTACTCCTTCTGGGGTCGGATCAGCGGAAAAATGAGCCGGCCAGGGCTGATACCCTTATCTTGGCGGCTGTGGATTTAAAGGAGCGAGAGATACACCTTGTATCCATTCCGCGTGATACTAGGGTTCTAATCCCCACTAAAGGGGTGATTCGAAAAATTAATTATGCCCATGCTGTGGGGGGAGCTGAGTTAACCGTGAAAACGGTGGAACAATTTTTACAGCTCCCCGTCCATTATTATGTAGAGACTAATTTTATGGGTTTTAGTGAAATTATAGATACTTTAGGTGGAGTTACCATTAATGTGGAGGAAAGAATGCACAAGCCCCTTGAGGGCATAGATTTACAACCTGGTATACAAAAGTTAAATGGTCCCGATGCTTTATCTTATGTCCGCTGGCGGGGAGATGGGCGTGGTGATTTAGGTCGAATAGAAAGACAGCAAAAGTTTATACATGCTTTAGCTGATCAGGCTTTAAAGTTTTCTACCCTTTGGAAAATTCCGGAGTTAATCGAAGAGGTTAAGGAATATGTTGGTACAGATATGAAATTAAAACAGATGATAGCCTTAGGTAATAAGTTTAAGAATTTTGAGCAAGTGAAAATGTACACTTATCAGGTGCCAGGGGAAACAGATGACATCAATTATGGGGGTAGTTATTTTATTACTGATCAAAAGGAGTTAGAAAAATTACTACAAAAAATATATGAAAAAGAGGAAAATGGGGAAGAAACGGGAACTTAATAAAGGGGAAGACCGTCTATGAAGATAAAAACAGTGTCCATTTTGGGTTTACCGATAGCGGTATTAACTATGGAAGAGGTTTTAAATTGGGCAGAAGCAAAACTGGAATCTCAAGAAGTGGCCCAAATTATTACCGCTAATGCTGAAATTATTTATCGGGCTTATCGGGATCCGCAATTGGCCGATTTGTTTAAAAAAGCTGCTGTAATTACGGCAGATGGTGCGGGGGTGGTCTGGGCCTCGGAAAAGTTAAATACTCCACTTCCGGAAAGAGTGACTGGGGTGGATTTAACCCAGCGGCTATTAGCTTTAGCTTCCCAAAAAAATTGGTCAGTCTATTTTTTAGGGGCTAAGCCAGAAGTGGTTAAACAGGCGGTACTGCGTACTTTAAGTAAATACCCCCATTTACAAATTGTCGGTTATCAACATGGTTATTTTTGCAAGCAGGAAATTAGCCAGATCGTGTCGAAGATACAGCAAGCGAAACCAGATTTACTATTAGTTGCTATGGGGGCACCTCGGCAGGAGATCTTTATTCAGGAATACTTACCCCAATTGAATACTAAATTAGCAATGGGGGTTGGTGGTACTTTCGATATTTTGGCTGGTACGGCAGCTAGAGCACCGCTCTGGATGCAAAAACATGGTTTAGAATGGTTTTACCGCCTTTGCCGTCAGCCATGGCGAATAGGCAGAATGCTGAGCTTACCCCGCTTTATAATGGCGGTTTATAAGCAGAAGAGGGCTTTTTCGCGACTAGACAAAAGCTAAAAAATGTTGTATTCTGTTAAATGCCTATGGCTTTTTACAGACAGTTTCTGGTGATTGACTTCAAATGCTCTTGTGATATAATATGGTTTAGTACTTGCCATGTTATAGGCAATATGTTATTATCCTTAGTAAAAGGGAGAAGTTTAGGTTAATTGCTCAGCATTTTTGAAGGGGGGGATAGGGCCACGTAGGAAATGGGAAAGAGTACATAGTGTAGGACGAAGAGGTTCCCAAGAGTAACTCGATAAAAAAATAGACTCTTGTCAACTTATCGAGTGGAACCACCCGTGGTATACACGGGAATGAACACTCCTCAAGGAGGGTTCAGAACCTTGAAAACTTTAAGGAGGGATATAGTTTGAAATCGAGAAAATTATTTGCCATCTTAACGCTGGTAGCGTTTATGATGACACTCGTGCCGGCATTGGCGTTTGGTGGGAATATTGAAGCTTCCGAGCTTTATAACCGCGATGCAAGTGAGGTTTATACAGATGATTTGTCTGTAAAAGTTACAACAGATAAAAAGACACGGTATGCCAAAGTTTATGTGGAGTTTAAAGATGACGAAAATAATATTTTGGCAAATAGCCCGATTGATATGCTTTGGTTAAAATCTTCAATGACTACAGTGAAAGTTGATGTAGATAAAAAGTATCTAGCTAAAAGTGAAGCTACAGAAGGAATCACTGAGCCATTTGCTACTGGGGTAGTAGGTTTTAAAGAAGGCGAAAGTAATCAATTAAAGGCTGATGGTAATGGTGAGGTAGAATTTAAGTTCTATTCTTCTTTGGCGGGTACTGCAAAGCTCAGTTTTTGGAGCGCAGATCCAGCTGTAGATGGGGTTGACAAAGATTCTATTTACTTTATTGACGAAGTAGAAATTAAATTTACAGCCGATGATGGTAAAGTTGATGTGGTAACCCTTGATGTAGATGGTGGGGA
>DUTS01000123.1 GCA_012841935.1 Clostridia bacterium | reverse complement strand
TTTTACCAGCCTTGGCCAAATCTTGAGCTCCATATTGACACATACCTACACCATGTCCATAACCATTACAGCTAAAATTAAGTCCTTGAGCATCTAATTGGCAAGTAAATTTAGTGGAAGGTAAATTAAAAATTGTCCGCACTTCAGCACCACTAAAACTTTTCCCATTTAGGACAATAGTTTCCACTCGCCCAGTGGAACTTTTTTGTCCAGGAGTAATCTTATCTAATTTTGCTAAACCCAAAAGTTCTCGGGCCTCCCGATGAGTAAAGGAAATTTTAGTAAGCTGATGCTTATCTTGATGTCCAGTACAAGGAACACCTTTTAAATAAGGAAAAGCGAACTGCCAAACTGCTTCCGCATTTTCTGTTTGCCGGCCACCACAGGAAGCATGATAAACCGGATCAATCAACTGACCATTATAAAGCAAAACTTCTGCTTGTGTTTCTTGTACTGCAGCTGCCACCTTTTTATAGTACCGCAAATAATTCCATTTTCCCCACCTCTTTTTCATTACCGCGGTACTAATCCAAGCCTGATTGACTGCTGGATCACTACTTAACTCAGCGGCCTGATGCACAGCCTTTACACGCGGATCAGGCACCAGCAGCCGTTTTAAAGCATAAGTACGAGCAGCTACTGCTTGTGCCTTTAAAGCCTCCTCAGCAAAAGAAGCGGGCATCTCGGCAGCCACCACCCCCAAAACATAGGCTTCCAAACCTATTTCCACCAATTCACCGGCAGCTTCATCCCAAAGTTTAATCATTCTTAATTCATTTTCTATCACTGGGGTTTTTTCCACCAAAAGACAGCGCCGCATACAACTTCCCAATAAAAATAAAACCAAAAGAAAAGACAACATACCTGCTCCCGCTAAAAAGAGTCGGTAACGCTGTCTTCTTTTTATAAATCGTAAAGACATTTTGACCAGTCCTTTTTTTTACTACTTTATTAAAACTAGCCTATGTCTTTATTTATTTTTTAGAACCTAATTTTCTTGCACTAAATAAAGCGGCTTTTCACCATCTTTAACTCTAATAATTTGAGCACCTAAACTGCGTAATTTAGCCACAAAATTATCATAACCGCGATCTAAATGGTAAACATCACTAATTACCGTTTCACCTTCAGCTACCAAACCAGCTAACACCAAAGCTGCTCCTGCACGCAAATCAGGGGCCTTTACTTCAGCACCAGTTAATCTTTCCACACCTTTTACAATGGCACTGCGTCCTTCAATACGAATATCAGCACCCATGCGGCGTAATTCTTCAGCATGCATAAAACGATTTTCAAATACAGTTTCAGTGATAATACTGGTACCTTGGGCCAATGATAATAAAGCCATAAATTGAGCTTGTAAATCCGTAGGGAACCCAGGATAAGGAAGTGTTTTTAAATCCAAAGCTTTCGGTATACCTTCACTATAAACACGTAAACCTAATCCTGCTTCTTTTATTTCCACTCCAGCTTCCCGCAGCTTGGCAATCACCGGTTTTAAATGATCAATAATTAAATTATCTAAAAAAAGGTCGCCTTGGCAAATGGCCCCAGCCACCAAAAAACTGCCGGCCTCAATACGATCTGGGATAACGGCATGTTCAGCTGCCCCTAAATTTTCTACCCCTTCAATTTTAATAATTTTAGTACCAGCTCCGACAATCTTACCACCCATAGTATTTATAAAATTAGCTAAATCTACAATTTCCGGTTCTTCGGCCGCATTTTCAATGATCGTAGTACCTTGAGCCAAAGCTGCAGCCATCATAATATTTTCCGTTGCCCCTACACTCGGATAATCCAAATAAATACGTGCCCCTTTTAAAACAGGTGCCTCAGCCCATAAATAACCATGTTCCATATTAATTTGCACACCTAAGGCCGCTAAACCTTTTAAGTGTAAATCAATAGGCCTGGTCCCGATCGCACATCCCCCGGGCAAGGAAATCTTAGCTTTACCCAAACGAGCCAACAAAGGACCCATTACCAATACTGAAGCTCGCATTTTATTAACATATTCATAAGTGGCCTCATAATTATTTAACTGACTGCAGTTAATTTCTACATTATAGGCTGAATTCTTTAGTTCTAGTTTTATTTGAGCTCCTAATTCACTTAAAACATCACAAATAATTTCTACATCTGCCAAACGTGGCACATCTTGAATTACACAGGTCTCTTCAGCCAAAAGTGCAGCTACAATAATTGGCAAGACCGCATTTTTAGCTCCACTAATAGTTACCTTACCTTCTAAAGGAAGACCCCCGGAAACAATAATTTTACTGGTTTCTTCACTTGGACAAAAAAATCTGCTTAGTTTCATTTGCTTCGCTCCAAAATAAATATAGTTGTTCTACTAGGTTACCCATTTCAAACCGCTTAAAACAGATACGCCACAGTCTAAGGGACTATGGCGTATCTGTTTTAGGTTAATTGCCTTCAACTACAAAAGCAATCATAGTTTAAGTTCGCCATCAAAGACATTTTTCCTGCCTACCTGACATTTTTTTAAGAAGCTGCCTGCTGATGAGCAGCCACTTTAATGCGGGCCAGTGCTCGATTTAAAGCCAATTCCGCTCTTTGCACATCCAAACCAGGATGCTGTTCAATTAAACGCTTCTCAGCACGTTCCTTGGCCGCCAAAGCCCTATTTAAATCTATTTCATCTGGTCTTTCAGCCGTATCAGCCAAAATAACGATGCGGTTATCGTGAATTTCCATAAAGCCACTACTGACAGCAATAAAGAACATACGGCCTTGAGATTCATATTTTAAAACACCTGGTAATAAACCGGTAATCAAAGGAGCGTGATTATATAAAATACCTAACGGTCCTTCTGTACCTGGTGCCACCACAAAATTAGTTTTTTCCGTTAATAATACCCTTTCCGGGGTAATCACTTCCAGGGTCATGACCTTAGTCATATTATCCCTCCAACTCCTTAGCTTTAGCTACAACCTCCTCAATATTACCCACCATATAAAAAGCCTGTTCGGGCAAATGATCATGTTTACCTTCCAGAATTTCCTTAAAACCTTGAATAGTTTCTCCTAAAGGTACATATTTACCAGCAGTACCCGTAAACTGTTCAGCCACAAAGAAAGGTTGTGATAAAAACCTTTGAATTTTCCGAGCCCGATCAACAATTAAACGGTCTTCTTCTGATAATTCATCCATACCCAAAATGGCTATAATATCTTGAAGTTCCGTATACCGCTGCAAAATTTGCTGTACACCGCGTGCTACCTCATAATGTTCTTCACCCAAAACAACCGGATCCAAAATTCTAGAAGTGGAATCTAAAGGATCAACCGCCGGATAAATACCCAATTCCACAATTTGCCGTGAAAGTACCGTAGTAGCATCTAAGTGAGCAAAAGTTGTTGCCGGAGCTGGGTCAGTCAAGTCATCAGCAGGCACATAAATAGCTTGTACTGAAGTGATAGAACCTTTTTTCGTAGAAGTAATTCTTTCTTGCAAATTACCCATTTCCGTAGCCAAAGTAGGCTGATAACCTACCGCCGAAGGCATCCGACCTAGTAAAGCTGAAACCTCTGAACCAGCTTGTGTAAATCTAAAAATATTATCAATAAACAAAAGAACATCTTGTCCAGCTACATCCCGGAAATATTCGGCCATGGTTAAACCAGATAAACCCACTCTCATTCTAGCCCCTGGTGGTTCATTCATTTGTCCGAAGACAAGTGTAGTTTTATCTAAAACACCAGATTCCTTCATTTCACACCAAAGGTCATTTCCTTCCCGGGTTCTTTCACCAACACCGGCAAATACGGAAAAACCACCATGCTCATAAGCAATATTACGAATCAATTCCATAATTAAAACTGTTTTCCCAACACCAGCTCCACCAAAAAGACCAATTTTTCCACCCCGGGCATAAGGAGCCAATAAATCAATTACTTTGATGCCTGTTTCTAAAATTTCAGTAGCTGGTTCTTGATCCTTAAGTTCTGGTGCTGGTCGATGTATCGGCCACCGTTCTTTTGTCTTTATTTCTTTAAGTTCATCTATTGTTTCTCCAATCACATTAAACAAACGCCCTAATGTTTCTTCACCGACGGGAACAGTAATTGGCTGCCCGGTACTTTCGGCAGTCATGCCCCTTTGCAAACCATCAGTTGAAGACATGGCTACACACCGCACCACATTATTCCCCAAATGCTGTGCTGCCTCTAAAGTAACATTGATCTTTCGTTCTTGCTCCGTGACCGTAATCGCATGATAAATATCAGGTAATTCCCCTACCGGAAATTCAATATCAACAACAGGTCCAATTACCTGAATTACTTTGCCTGTAGTTCCCATTTGTACACCCCCACCAAATTTATCTAAGCCTCTAAAGCATCTGCCCCACCGACAATTTCCGAAATTTCGCGAGTAATGTTAGCCTGCCGCGAACGGTTGTAGGAAAGACGTAGTTCTTCAAGCATTTCTTCGGCATTATCTGTAGCCGAAGTCATGGCTGTCATTCGAGCACCATGTTCACTAGCCTTTGTTTCAGTCAATAAATGAAACGCCAAATTATTGATATAACGCGGCAACAGAATCGACAATACAGCTTGGGGAGACGGTTCATAAATATATTCTTCTTCTAAGGCAGTCTCATCTTTTTCGTAAACAAGTGGTAAAAACTGTTTAACAATAGGCCGCTGCTGCACCGTAGTTACGAATTCTTGATAAACTAAATAAATACGGTCATATTCTTCATTTAAATAAATATTCACCAAAAAGCGAGCTAATTTTTGGGCCTCATCAAAAGTGGGCACATCGTTAATTCCCGTAACTACCTTTTTTATTTCCTGTTCCCGGCGCTTTAAATAAGCCCGACCTTTTTCCCCCAGTGCCAGAAAATCTACTTTAACCCCTTGCTCAGCATAACGCTCAGCTTCTTCCAAGGCCAATCTCTGGACACGTGTATTATACCCACCGGCCAATCCTTTATCAGCAGTAATTAATACTAAACATACTTTTTTTAGTGGTTTCTCCACAAACAAAGGGTGGTTAATTTCTCCCATAGAAGTAATTACTGTTGATAAAACACCCTGCAGTTTTTGTGTATAAGGACGCGATCTAGCCACTGCCATTTGCGTCCTTCTTAATTTGGAAGCTGCTACCATTTTCATGGCCTGGGTGATTTGCTGAATATTTTCTACACCCCGCATCCGCCGCCTAATCTCTCGGACATTGGGCATCTCCTCACCACCTTTTCCACATGCCTCTTCTCACCTATTTTTCCTCTAGAAAAGAAGTCTTAAAGGTTTCAATAGCTATTTTTAATTCTTCTTCCAATTCATCGGTGAGTTCTTGCTTTTCTTTTAAACTGGCCATGAATTCGGCTTTTTCCTTACGCAAATATTCCAAAAAGCCAATTTCGAAAGCCTTAATTCTTTCTAAAGCAATATCATCTAAATAGCCGTGTACAGCACAGTAAATAACAACTACTTGTTCTTCAACAGGTAATGGTTCATATTGTCCCTGTTTCAAAATTTCCATTGTTTTTTCACCGCGATTTAAGCGAGCCTGTGTAGCCTGATCCAAATCAGAGCCAAACTGAGCAAAAGCAGCTAATTCCCGATACTGTGCCAAATCCAAACGCAAACTACCAGCTACCTGTTTCATGGCTTTAATCTGGGCCGCACCCCCTACCCGGGAAACTGAAATACCCACATTAATAGCTGGTCTAAAACCTGAATAAAACAAGTCTGATTCCAAGAAAATCTGACCATCAGTAATTGAGATCACGTTAGTAGGAATATAAGCAGAAACGTCCCCAGCTTGGGTTTCAATAATCGGCAGTGCAGTTAAAGAACCACCACCATGTTCTTGATTTAATTTAGCGGCTCTTTCCAATAAGCGAGAATGCACATAAAAGACATCTCCCGGATAAGCTTCCCGTCCGGGTGGACGTCTTAATAATAATGATAATTCACGATAGGCCACCGCTTGTTTAGAAAGATCATCATAAACCACTAAAACATCCTGACCACGGTACATAAATTCTTCTCCCAGGGCACAACCAGCATAAGGAGCAATATAAATCATGGGAGCAGGCTCACTAGCCGTGGCAGCCACCACCGTGGTATATTCCATTGCCCCGGTTTCCTCTAACCTGTGTACCACACCAGCTACTGTGGAAGCTTTTTGCCCGATAGCCACATAAATACAAACCACATCATGTCCCTTTTGATTAATAATTGTATCCACAGCTAGAGCTGTTTTACCAGTTTGCCGGTCACCAATAATTAATTCCCGCTGACCTCTACCAATAGGTACCAATGAGTCAATAGATTTCAAACCAGTTTGTAAAGGTTCATTTACCGATTCACGCTGTACCACCCCAGGGGCAGGGTATTCGATCGGTCTAAATTGTTTAGTCTTGATCGGGCCTTTACCATCTAAAGGCTGACCTAAAACATTAACCACCCGGCCAATCAAGGCATCACCAACAGGCACCTGTACAATTCGGCCGGTGCGTCTTACTTCATCCCCTTCTTTAATTTCGGTAAAAGGACCCATGATTACACAACCAATATTATCTTCTTCCAAGTTTAAAGCCATCCCGTAAATTCCGCCGGGAAATTCCAGCATTTCTCCAGACATAGCTTCACTTAAACCATGAACCCGGGCGACACCATCTGCCACCTGGATAACTGTACCAACTTTGGCTACCTCAGTTTTTGCTTCATACGTTTCTATTTGCTGTTTAATAATACTACTAATTTCCTCAGGTCGAATACTCATTTACTTCTTCACCCCAATCTCTTTAAACCGTGTTTCCTTGACATGTTCTTTCAAAAAAGCCAGTTTTTTGGTTACACTACTGTCAATAACCAAATCACCCACTTTAATTTTTATACCACCCAATAAAGAGGGTTCAATATGATTGTGCAAACGTATTTTTTTGCCAGTCAAACGGGTCAATTTTTGCTTTATATCCCGCCGATCTTTACTAGTCAATTCCACAACTGACCAAACTTCAGCTTCGATTATATTTCTAGCTTCATCTGCATATTTTTGATAAGCAGCCACCACTTCCAAAACATATTTTTCCCGTTTTTTATCAATTAAGAGATATAAAAAATTACGAACTAACGGACTGGCAAAATCCTCAATTAAAAAATCAACAGCCCGTTTTTTCTTTTCCGGTGCAACCCGTGCATCTTTTAATAATTCCTCAATTGAAGGATTAGCCAATAAAGCACGTCGAAACTGATTTAATTCAGTTTCATATTGTTCAATAGCTTCATTTTCCACAGCAATCATTAGTAAAGCTTGAGCATAACGACGCGGCACCGCGGAAATAATCAAGAGGCATCCCCTACCTTCGCAATACATTTCCGAGCCAAGCGGACATGTTCTTTTTCATCTAAGGCCTCTTCAACTAATTTACCAGCAGCCAGCACAACCAATGTAGATACTTCATCACGTAGTTCTAACAAAGCCTCTTCTTTTTCTTGTTGAATCATGGCCCGGGCTTTGTCCACCATCAGTGCTGTTTCCTCATGGGCCTGTTCAATTATCTCTTCCTTGGTTTTTTCTCCGGCTTTGACAGCCTCATTAATAATTTGCTGAGCATCTTCTTTAGCCCGCTCCAACTGAGCCAAATATTCTTCCCTAGACTTCTGGGCTGCAGCATTTGCCTCAGCCGCCTCTTCCAAATCCTGCTTAATTTCTGCTTTACGAGCATCCATAACCTTTAATAAAGGTTTAAATGCAAATTTATTTAAAATGGCAAACAAAACCAGGAAATTGATCATGGCAAAAATTAAATCTGAAACGGAAAAACCCACTTCCTTCACCTTCCTTTAAATCATAGGGTTACAAAAGGGAATGAACGGAGTAAAAGGCTCCGTTCTCCCCCTCCCCCTAGACTTACTCCCTTAGCTGAGCAAATCAACCAAATTTGGAATTTTACCCAAAATTAAAATCGCAACTAAAAGACCGTAAATAGTTAAGGCTTCCATAAAAGCCAGGGCCACGATTAAAGAAGTTCTCATATCACCAGCGGCTTCCGGCTGGCGGCTCATAGCTTCCATCGCCTTACTGGTGGCTTTCGCCTGTGCAATCCCGGGAGTAACTGTAGTTAAAATTATAGTTACGGCCGCACAAATAGCCAGTATACCTGCATCAGTCATCCTTATTTTCCCCCCCTTCATAAAATAATAAACCTGATAAATTTTGAAAAAACAGCCTAGCTAAAAACTACCTGCTTACGGCTCAGAAGTGGCCGAAGCAATGTAAACTGAAGCCAACAAAGTAAAGACAAGAGCCTGAATAAAGCCTAAAAGCATGGACAATAATTCCAAAGGCACAGGCACAAGAATAGGAACAATGGAAAAGAGACCAGCTACCACCATTCCCTCACCATAAATATTACCGAATAAACGCAGTGACAGTGAAAGCGGCTTGGTAAATTCACCTAATAAATTTAAGGGTAACAGCAGAATAATAGGTTCAGTAAAATGTTTAATATAGCTCCAGCCATTTTCCCTAAAACCATAATAATGAGTAAAGAAAAAGACAATCGCCGCAAAAGCCGCTGTTACACTAAGTGTACTAGTCGGAGTTTGCATTCCAGGCACTAACCCGACTCCTGGAATTAAACCAGAGTAGTTGCACATTAATATAAAAAGAAAAAAGGTGCCTAATAAAGGTAGATAACGCTTTGCTTTTTCCTCACTGCCCATTACATCACCGAAAAAGCCAATTAAGGTATCCAACAATAACTCGGCACCAACTTGCAAACGACTTGTAGGTATACGTTCCAATTTACGTGTAGCCACAATACCTACCAAAGCCAAAACTAAAGCCAACCCCCAGGCTGTAGTAGTCACACTAGTTACTTCCAAACCAAAAAGTGTAAATAAAGCAGCCCCTTGTTCCGCTCCACTATCTGCAGCGGCATATACAGGTGTAGCAAACATTTTGTGCCCTCCTTTCCCGTTAGTAATTAAAATAATTTACGTAAATGTAAAATAAACTCCGGAATCGTCAAACCCAAAGCAACACCAAGCAGGACCACAACATCCTTGCCCAACAAGAAATACGCCAATAACAATAAAGCAATATTAAGTGCATGACGGAGAACATAGCAGTTTACCAAAACTCCACTTAAACGCTCGTGATCATCACCGACTTTACCTAAAGCTCGCTTAGTAAAACTTAACTTCACCCCGGTGCCTATCAACCCCACTACTAATCCTTTTCCCAGTTTCAGCAACCATAACAGCATTGAATTCACCACTTTCTCTTTATTTTTTCCTTTCCGCTACTCCCAAAATTCTTCGATTAATTGCCGAAAAACTGTTGCTACCGCAAGAAAGACACCGAGAAGCATGAACCAAGGTTCTGTACCTAAACGGTTGTCCAACCAGGTGCCTAATTTATAAAGTAAATAAACCGTTAAGGCCAAGGTGATTCCAAAGCTAACTGCTATATTAAGATATTCCCAACCACTGTTCTCTCTTTTTTTTTACCCATTGTCCCCCCTCATTTTTCCCTAAAACAACAAAATCCGTCAATAGTATACCATATTTATTTATAAAAACATATCCTTCGTAATTTATATCTTTTTTTGTCGCGAAAGAGCATAATCCACAGAATATCCCCGCGGTTTTTCTTTACTCCAACCCCAGAGATAATGCAAAATTTTTACAATTCGCTCACTTGCCTGCCCATCACCGTAAGGATTAACGGCTTGAGCCATCCGCTGATATGCTGTTTTGTTAGTTAATAAATTCCGAGCCGCCCCATAAACCCTCGCTCGCTCTGTACCCACTATTTTTACGGTACCTGCTTTAACAGCCTCCGGGCGTTCAGTATTATCCCTTAAAACCAATACCGGTTTTCCTAAAGCTGGTGCTTCTTCCTGCAGACCACCAGAATCAGTAAGCACCAAATCCACTTTATTCATTAAATTAATAAAAGTTTGATACTCTAATGGTTCCACCAGTTTAATTCTTGATACATCCCCTAATTCTTTGGCCGCAGCCCGCTGAATTAACGGATTTTTATGCACAGGGAAAACAACTACTAAATCCTCAAACTCCTTGACTAAATCATTTAAAGCTCTGTAGGTTTCCCGTAAAGGTTCACCCCAGTTTTCCCGCCGATGAGTAGTTAATAACACTACCCGCTGATTCTCAAAATCAATTTCTCGTAAAACAGGATGCAAAAACTGATAATCCTCTTCTACCGTATATAACAACGCATCAATGACCGTATTTCCCGTAATATAAATTTGAGCCAAATTATGCCCTTCACGCAGTAAATTTTCCGCAGCCGTTTTCGTAGGAGCAAAATGAATTTCCCCCAAAACACCGGTTAAACGCCGATTCATTTCCTCTGGAAAAGGTGCATATTTATTACCTGAACGCAGTCCTGCCTCTACATGTCCTACAGGAATCTGATAATAATAAGCGGCGAGAGCCCCGATAAAGGTAGTGCTAGTATCACCATGTACCAAAACTAGATCTGGCTTTTCCTTAAGAAAAATCTGCTGTAATCCGGTTAAAGCCCGCACTGTGATTTCAAAAAGGGTTTGTCCCGCTTGCATGATATCCAAATCATAATCAGGGATAAGACGAAATACTCGCAAAACCTGATCCAACATTTCCCGGTGCTGGGCCGTAACCACGACCCGGCAATCAATACGCGAATCCTCCTTTAAAGCCCTCACCAAAGGAGCCATTTTAATGGCCTCTGGCCTTGTTCCAAATACTGTCAACACCTTCTTCATTCCTCGCTGCATTAACAAACCCCTTCCCCACTTACTAAGCCTACATAAACAGTATACATTATACCACCAAAGCAGGCAATACCCTTATCTTTGAAATACCTCTAATTTCACACCAGCTTCCTCCAAGATTTTTAAAGCCAAATCATCTGGATATGAACCTTGAAAAACAATCCGTCTTATTCCCGCATTAACCAACATTTTACTGCACAAAACACACGGTCTGGTCGTGGAATATAATGTTGCCCCTTTTAAACTCACTCCATGTAGTGCACATTGAATAATAGCATTTTGCTCTGCATGTAAGCCGCGACAGAGTTCATGCCTTTCACCAGAAGGCACCTTGTATTGTTCACGCAGACATCCTACAACAGCACAATGAGTCAAACCACTAGGCACACCATTATAGCCAGTAGCCAAAATTCGTTTATCTTGCACCAAAATCGCCCCTACACGGCGCCGCAAACAAGTAGAACGCGTAGACACCACTTGGGCAATTTCCATAAAATAATCATCCCATGCCGGACGCACCACGCCAACTCCTTTATTCCGCTACCAAAGGAAAAGCAGCTGTTAATCTGCGCACCTCAGCTTTAACCTGGTGCACATTTTCTGGACAGGAAAGTACCTGATCAATCAAACCTGCAATTTTTCTCATTTCGGCTTCTTTCATGCCGCGAGTTGTTACCGCTGGAGTACCAATTCGAATTCCACTAGTAATAAAAGGGCTCTGTGGATCAAAAGGAATAGTATTCTTGTTTACAGTGATACCTGCATGATCCAAAAGCTCTTCAGCTTCTTTACCCGTAAGCTCCTTATTCCTTAAATCAATTAACAACAAATGGTTATCAGTACCACCAGAAACCAAACGATAACCTTTTTCCATTAAACTTTCTGCCAAAGCCCGTGCATTCTTGACGATTTGCCGTTGATATTCGCCAAATTCTGGCTGAAGGGCTTCCTGCAGAGCTACCGCCTTAGCTGCAATCACGTGTTCCAAGGGACCCCCCTGAGTACCCGGGAAAATCGCTTTATCAATAGTTTGAGCATATTTTTGCTTACATAAAATCAAACCACCTCGCGGCCCCCGCAGTGTTTTATGTGTAGTAGTAGTAACAATATCAGCAAAAGAACAGGGATTAGGATGTAAATCAGCTGCCACCAAACCAGCGATATGGGCCATATCCACCATTAACAAAGCCCCTACTTCCATAGAGATTTCCGCCAACCGGGCAAAATCAATAATCCGTGGATAGGCACTAGCCCCAGCCACGATCATTTTAGGCTTCACTTCCCGTGCTGTTTTAGCCAAAAGATCATAATCAATTCTTTCCGTTTCCGCATGAACTCCATATGAAACAAAATTAAAATATTTACCAGAAATATTGACAGGACTGCCATGGGTCAAATGCCCCCCATGACTTAATTTCATACCCAAAATAGTTTCTCCAGGATTAACCAAGGCAAAATAAACAGCGGTATTGGCTTGTGTTCCGGAATGTGGCTGTACATTAGCGTGTTCCGCACCGAAAAGCTTTTTAGCACGTTCACGGGCCAAATCTTCTACTTCATCTACCCATTCACAACCACCATAATAACGCTTACCCGGATAACCCTCCGCATACTTATTAGTTAAAACTGAACCCTGTGCCGCCATTACCGCTTTACTAACAAAGTTTTCAGAAGCAATTAACTCTATTTTCTCTTTCTGCCTTTTTTCCTCCCGAGCAATATAATCAGCTATTACCGGGTCTACAGATCCTACATATTTACTCACATAATCCATTTACTCCACCCCGCAATCCTTTAATACACTCCTTAGTTTAGAACCTATCTTCTTAATTGTCAAACCGCTGATTCTCATAATCAATAATTTTAGCTACCCGGCGAGCATGTCTCCCCCCCGCAAAAGGAGTTTTTAACCATACGGCTACTATTTCCAAGGCTAATCCCGGTCCAATTACCCGTTCCCCTAAAGTTAAAAGATTAGCCTGATTATGTTCCCGTGAGGCTTTAGCCGAAAAAAGATCATGACATAAAGCTGCCCTAATTCCCCTTACTTTATTAGCCATGATACTCACACCAATACCTGTGCCGCAAACAATAATTCCCCGCTGACATTCACCAGCTGCCACCTTAGAAGCTACCTTCAGTGCAATCTCCGGATAATCGCAAGCTTCCTCACTAAATGTCCCTAGATCTTCAAACTCATAATTATTTTCCGCCAGCCATTCCTTAATGATTTCCTTTAATCGAAAACCACCGTGATCAGCCCCTAGTGCAATTTTCACTACATCTTCCCCCCGAAATCGCTTTATTATTTTAGGCATCCCCTCAGCCAATTCTTGAGCACAAGCTCGATAAACTTCTTCTGATCCCCCAAAAGGATCCCCTACATCCTTATTTTCTCCCTGAGCATATTCTTTGAACAAAAATACTTTTTTGTCAACAGCCAACTGCTGTAAATATTCTTTTTGAGCTTGAGTCATGGTTAAAACCAAATCCGCCTTTTGCCATAATTCCTCATTCAATGCACGAGAACGATGCTTACTTAAATCTAAACCCCATTCAGCCATAATTTTCTGTGCCTGTTTGGCTGCCGGTAAATTAGGCACAGCTCCCAAACCCGCAGAAAAGGCTTGTCCCTTAAAACCCCATTTTTTTAAATAATCATTAGCCAAAACTGCGGCCATAGGACTGCGACAAGTATTACCTGTACAAACAAAAAGAATTGTTTTTGCCATTTGCTTCCCCCTTAAAAAAGCAATTTCAAACCAATCAGCATTAAAATCAAACCAGCACACAAATCAGCCTTTTGTCCCAAAGCTCTACTTAAAACATGACTGCAAAAAAAACCTGCCAAAGTCATTAACACAGCCATCAAACCCATAGTGAGCACTGTTAATACTATGTTTACCTGTAGGGAACCAAGTCCCAAACCTACAGTTAAAGAATCTACACTAACACTAGCTGCTAAACAAACCAGTGGCCAAAAATTAGTTAAATCAAACTTAATTTTCACTTTTCTATCAGCTGCCCAATTTTCCAGAAAAAGATTAGCCCCAATAGTAATTAAGATTAAAGCACCTAAAACTGCGGTCCAATTACCTACCAAATGCCCTAAAACAGCACCTAAATGCAAACCTAATAAAGGCATAAACACATGAAACAATCCAATAATTAAAGCTACTTCCCAAGCCCTTTTCGGTGTTATCGTTTTTAAACCAATACCTAATGCCAAGGAAAAAGCATCTGCTCCCAAGGCCACAGCAATTAATAAAATGGCCGGAAACCCCATTTTAATCTCTCCTTTTATTCAATCACCTGGATCTGACCTTGGGTAAATTTGAGTAAGCGACTCATTAAGGCCTGGCCCCATCCTTTTTCCTCATAAGCCTCTGTAAAAACAACCTCAATACCTTGTGCCTCACAATTCCTTAACTCTTCATATAATAAAGGTGCAATTTGCTCCAATTGATTACCTAAATCCCGCTGATAAAAAACCGCAGGAACCTCCCCCAAAAAACCCCAAGTGGCCGTGGTCAATAATAAAGCAATTTTTTCAGACGGTTTTTTAGCCAAATAAGTACTAAGATACTTCGCTTTTTTTTCGGCATTACCTTTTAGAAAAATCACCTTAAGTGGACAGCCAGACTCACTTACTATCGATGCTTCTTTTCTGTCAACTTTACCTAAAACAAGCTCCAATTCTTCTTTACTAATAGCACCAGAACGCAAAATTAAAGGTACCTTTTGAGATAAATCTAAAACTGTGGATTCTAGACCTAAACTTGTACTACCAGCCTCTAGAATCGCTTCTATTTTTCCTCCCAAATCCTGCAGTACATGCTCTCCCTTAGTAGGACTAGGCCGACCAAAACAATTAGCACTAGGAGCAGCTAAAGGAACCCCTACTGCCCTGATTAAAGCCAAAGCTACCGGATGATTAGGCATCCTCAAACCTACAGTAGTCAAACCCCCACTAACAATTCCTGGAACCACTTCTCTCTTAGGCAGCACTAAAGTCAAAGGCCCTGGCCAGAAAAAATGAGCCAATTTCCAAGCCCGCTCATCCTCGAGAAAAGCTAATTTTTCCAGGTCGGCTTTTTCCGCCAAATGAAGAATTAAAGCCTGATTTAAAGGTCTTTTTTTTACTCTAAAAATTCTTTGCACCGCTGTCTCATTAAAACCATCAGCCCCTAAGCCATAAACCGTTTCCGTAGGAAAAGCCACTAAACCACCTTGTTTAATTATTTGAGCCGCCTTCGCAATTATTTCTTCTTCAGGTTTCTCCACCGCGACTGACCAAACTTTGGTTTGCAAAACCCCACCTTCTTTCCTTACCTTATGCCTTAACAGGAAAAAAAAGACCCTAACCAGCCACAACCACTCTTTCACGCCCTACCAAATCATGAACCAATTCTATTTCTTCCCAACCAGCTTCTCTAAAAAGTGCTTGTACCACCTGCCCTTGCCGCCAACCAATTTCCACAAACAATTTCCCCTCAGGCTGTAAATAGTTTTTACCCACTTTAGCTAAATAACGATAAAAAAACAAACCATCAACTCCCCCATATAAAGCCATTGACGGTTCTTTTTTTACTTCAGGGGCCAAAGCCGCCATTTCCGCCTTAGTCAAATAAGGGGGGTTAGCAACCAAAGCCGTAAATTTAAGACCAGGCTCCAAAGGAGCTAAACGATCACCCTTTAAAAACTCGATTCTTTCCAAAACACCATGCCTCCGAGCATTTTCACGAGCAATTTGCAGAGCAGCTGCGGAAAGATCGGTAGCAATCAAATGCACCTTAGGTAAATAATAGGCCAGACTGATGGCAATAACACCACTACCAGTACCTAGATCTAAAACTAAAGGTTCTGGCCAAGGCTCTAAAAATTCCCAAACCTTTTCCACCAAAACTTCGGTATCTTGACGGGGAATTAAAACTTGGGGACCTACTCGAAAAGTCAAAGACATAAATTCCTTTTCCCCCAAAAGATAATGCACTGGTTCACCCTGCACTCTTTTTTGTAAATTACTTAAATAATTGTGCCAAACCTCAGCCGCTATTTTTTTTTCCGGTTCCAATAATAAAGTCCAAACTTCTTGTGCAGAAGCCCGGGCCAAAAAAAGCCGGGCTTCTTCATCTGCCGCAGATACAGAAAAACCATTATTTCTTAAAAAAACACTTCCCCACTTAAGGGCATCTTTAACCTTCATTTGGTCCTGCCACCTGTTTTAATTTTTCCAACCGCTCTGTAGTAATTAATTTTTCTATAAACTCATCTAATTCCCCTTGTAAAACAGACTCTAATTGATAAGAAGTAAAATTTAATCGATGGTCAGTTACTCGTCCTTGTGGGAAATTATAAGTACGAATTCTTTCACTGCGGTCACCACTACCAACCATTCCCCTCCGCACTGCAGCAATTTCCCCCATTTGTGCTTCCTCTTTTTTCTCCAAAACCCGCGAACGCAAAATCTTCATGGCCTTATCCCTATTTTTATGCTGTGATTTTTCATCCTGACAAGAAACCACAATCCCAGTAGGCAAATGAGTAATCCTCACCGCTGATTGGGTAGTATTTACCGACTGTCCGCCAGGTCCACTAGAACAAAACAAATCTACACGAATCTCCTGGGGACTTATTTCCACATCTACTTCTGCTGCTTCCGGAAGTACAGCCACGGTAGCTGCTGAAGTATGAATTCTTCCCCCCGCTTCGGTAACCGGCACCCTCTGCACCCGATGAACACCACTTTCAAATTTAAAACAACTATAAGCACCCTGACCTTTAATTAAAACAATCACTTCCTTGAAACCACCGTGATCAGTATAGCTAGCTGCTAGCATTTCCACTTGCCAACCCCTTTTTTCAGCATAACGCGTATACATTTTCAATAAATCGGCGGCAAACAAAGCTGCCTCTTCACCCCCAGTACCACTCCTTATTTCTAAAATTACATTTTTTTCATCCCGGGGATCCTCAGGGATAAGCAATATTTTTAATTCTTCCAAAAGAACTGCTTGCTTAGCTTTTAATTCTGTCAATTCCTGATTTACCAATTCTAAGAACTCGGCTTCTACTTCAGCAGTTAACAAGCCCTCATTTTCCTTTATTTCAGCCTCCAAATCCCGATATTCCCGATAAAGCTGCACAATTTCCTCCAATTGGGCCTGTTCCTTCATATATTTCTGCCATTTATTTTGCTGGGCAATAATTTCCGGTTCACTAATTAATTGTGTCAACTCTTGATAACGCCGCTCCAAATGAGCTAATTTATTCCACATTATTGATCACCTGCTTGACTAGCCATTACCTTTTTTAAAGCATATAAAGCTACTTCTAATTGTTGGTCATCAGGCTGACGTGTAGTTAATTTCTGCAGCCATAAACCTGGAATACTCAACCAACTTATTAACCAAACCTTTTGATATTTCCCCGTAAACTTTAAAAACTCATAAGAAATTCCGGCAATCACCGGTAACAATAAAACCCGCGACAGCAAACGCATGGCAAGCGACAAATCACCACATAAAGAAAAAACCACAATACTGATTAACATCACAAAAAGCAGAAAACTAGTACCACAACGCGGATGTAATGTTGAATATTTACGTACATTTTCCACTACCAGTACTTCCCCAGCTTCATAAGCATGAATAACTTTATGTTCAGCCCCATGATAAGCAAAAACCCTTTGAATATCAGGTAAAAGGGAAATAATGAGCACATACAATAAAAAAATTAACATACGCAAAAAACCTTCACCCAAATTCTGATATAGCGGACTAGGCAAATAAGGAGTGAGAAAATGGGCCAACCAGACCGGGATCAAAAAAAACAAAATGATCCCTGCTCCCAAAGCAAACATAACGGAAAGAGCCATTTCCCAAGGGGAAATAGTCTCCCCCACTTCCTCCACAACTTGATTAGCGGAATAAGCCAAAGTTTGTACTCCCATAATCAAAGATTCCACTAAAAGAATGAAACCGCGAATAAAGGGCAAATTTAAAATTCGCCACCGTTCAGTTAAGGAAACAACCTTTTCGCAATGTTCCACAATTTCTCCAGAGGCACGCCGTACAGCCACCGCCATATTTTGCCCACCCCGCATCATCACACCTTCGATAACCGCCTGCCCACCATAAGCATACTGGGACATTGGCAGCCGTTGCCAAAACCTTATAAAACTCTATAAGTTCTGTTTGTTTCCCTGTTCTTCCTGTCCAGTTTCGGATAAAACCTACCGCTGTTTGATATAACAGTCCAAGGGCTTAACTTCGGGTACAACGAA
>DUTS01000122.1 GCA_012841935.1 Clostridia bacterium | reverse complement strand
TTCGTTGTACCCGAAGTTAAGCCCTTGGACTGTTATATCAAACAGCGGTAGGTTTTATCCGAAACTGGACAGGAAGAACAGGGAAACAAACAGAACTTATAGAGTTTTATAAGGTTTTGGCAACGGGTTATAAATGGAGCTTAAATTAGTTAATATTGGTTTTGGGAATATTGTGGTGGCTAATCGCATTGTTGCAATTGTTAGTCCTGAATCAGCTCCGATTAAAAGAATTATTCAAGAAGCTAGAGAAGAGGGTTTGTTAATTGACGCTACTTATGGCCGCCGCACTAGAGCAGTAGTGATTATGGACAGCAGTCATGTTGTACTTTCGGCAGTACAGCCGGAAACGGTGGCTCAGCGTTTAAGCCCAAAAGATGTTGTCAATCAGGAGGAAGTTGTGCTCAACATGAAATAAAGTGGTGGAGTGATTCATTTTGCGGCTAACCAAAGGAAATTTAATTATACTTTCCGGTCCTTCCGGGGTGGGAAAAAGCACTGTTTGTCGTGCTTTATTAGCTCAAAGCAATAATTTAGTTTTATCTATTTCGGCAACAACTCGGCAGCCGCGGCCCGGGGAATTGGCTGGCCGCGAATATTTTTTTTATAGTCCTGAGAAATTTGCAGAGGCACTAAAGCAAAATGCTTTTTTGGAATGGGCCGAAGTTTTCGGCAACTATTATGGCACACCGCGGGCTTATGTGGAAAAAGTATTAGCTCAAGGACAGGATTGCCTTTTAGAAATTGATGTTCAAGGAGCATTACAGGTAAAAGCTCAATGGCCGGAGGGTATCTTTGTTTTTTTAGTACCTCCTTCACAGGAGGAACTAAAAAAAAGAATTACCCTACGGGCTACCGAGAATGAAGCAGAAAGACAAAAAAGATTAAATCAAGCTCAAATAGAACTAAGTTATTTATCGGAATATGACTATTTGGTGGTTAATGATGATCTGGCGGCAGCTGTTAAAAAATTGCAGGCAATTATTATTGCTGAAAGGTGTCGTCTTTCTCGTTTAGATAGAAAGGAGGTTTTTTAATGGAACAACCTTGTTTAGATAAAATGATGAAAAGATCTGATTCGAAATATGCTTTGGTGGTGGCTACTGCTAAAAGAGCCAGGCAGCTAACCAATGGGGAAACACCTTTATTGACTGTTCCCGAGGATGAAACTATTAAGCCGGTTAGTATGGCTATGCAAGAAATTGCTGCTGGGAAAATTAAAATAGAGGTAGTTAAAGGCAAGCTAAAGTAGGAGGGGGTTGGGGTGTTTAAAAACAAATGTATAGTAGTAGGTATTACCGGCAGTATTGCCGCTTATAAAGCCATCGATTTGGTAAGTAATTTAAAGAAAAAAGGTGCTGAAGTACACTGTGTTTTAACAAAAGCGGCCCAGGAATTTGTTACTCCCTTGACCTTGCGAACTATTTCTCAAAACCCCGTAATTACTGATCTTTTTTCCGAACCGATAACTTGGAATGTAGCTCATGTAGGATTGGCCGAAAAGGCTGACTTAATTATGGTTGTACCAGCTACTGCCAATATAATCGGTAAAGTGGCTGTGGGTATAGCTGATGATTTTTTATCTACATTAATTATGGCTAGTAAAGCTCCTTTGCTTTTTGCCCCGGCTATGAATCATAAAATGTATCAAAATCCATTAGTGCAGAGAAATATAGCATTTTTACAAACACACGGTTCCTTTTTTGTGGGACCAGCTAGTGGTGCCTTGGCTTGTGGAACAAAGGGACAAGGTCGTTTGATTGATACTGAAATCATCATGGCTCAGGTGGAAGCTCTTTTAGTTCCTGAAAAACCCCTTCAAGGTCTAAAAATATTAATTACTGCTGGTCCAACTCGGGAACCTTTAGATCCAGTGCGTTTCCTTTCCAACTACAGTAGTGGTAAAATGGGTTATGCTTTGGCTAAACAAGCCTATTTATTAGGAGGAAATGTGTTTTTAATTAGTGGACCAACAAATCTTAAGCCCTTTCCCGGGGTTCACTGTCAACAAATTGAAACAGCCTTGGAAATGCATGAGGTGGTAATGGAGCATTTTCCTGATAGTCAAATAGTGATTAAAGCAGCCGCGGTAGCGGATTTTCGTCCTTTAGAAAACAAGACAGAAAAAATTAAAAAAGGCAAGGAAGTGCCTTGCCTTAATTTAACTGGAAATCCAGACATACTTTTGGAGTTGGGAAAACAAAAACAAGGACAAACCTTGGTGGGATTTGCTGCGGAAACTGAGCAGCCTTTAGTTCATGCTCAGCGGAAAGTAAAAGAAAAAAATCTCGACTTTATTGTCCTTAATGATCTTACACAGCCTGGGGCAGGTTTTGGTACTGAAACAAATATTGTGACCTTTGTTTTCCCAGATGGACGAGTCGAGAAATTACCTAAACTCTCCAAAATGGAAGTAGCTCAACTTATTTTGGCAGAAATAATTAGGCAAAGGAGTGGTTTGGTTTGACAAAAAAATTGTTAACTGCGGAATCAGTTACTGAAGGTCATCCAGATAAAGTAGCTGACCGTATTTCCGATGCTATTTTAGACGCACTTTTAAGTAAAGACCCTCAAGCTCGTGTAGCCTGTGAAACTGTTGTTACTACAGGTCTTGTTTTTGTTACTGGTGAAATAACCACCACTTGTTATGTTGATATTCCTAAAATTGTCAGAGATACAGTCAAGGAAATAGGTTATACGCGGGCAAAATTTGGCTTTGATGGTGATACCTGTGCTGTTTTGACTGCACTTGATGAGCAATCACCTGATATTGCTTTAGGTGTTAATCAGGCTTTGGAAGTTAAAACTGGGGAATTAATAGAGAATACTCTAGGGGCTGGAGATCAGGGAATTATGTTTGGTTATGCTACTCAGGAAACGCCGGAATATATGCCTTTAAATTTGGTCTTGGCCCATAAATTGGTACAGCGTCTTGCAGAAGTGCGCCGACAAAAAATTTTACCTTATTTACGTCCTGATGGAAAATCACAAGTAACTGTGGAATATCAAAATGGGCAGCCTTTAAGGGTGGATACTGTTGTTCTGTCTGCTCAGCATAGTGAGGCTCAAGATTTGGAACAAATCCGTGCAGATCTTTTAGAAAAGGTTATTCAACCCATTATTCCCCAAGAACTTATTGACCAAAAGACAAGATATTTTATTAATCCTACTGGACGTTTTGTGATTGGTGGTCCCTTAGGTGATGCCGGACTTACCGGTAGGAAAATTATTGTGGATACTTATGGGGGAATGGCCCGCCACGGTGGTGGGGCTTTTTCTGGTAAAGATCCCACAAAAGTGGATCGTTCAGCTTCTTATGCAGCCCGTTATGTAGCCAAAAACATAGTAGCTGCTGGTTTAGCTGAAAAATGTGAAGTTGAATTGGCTTATGCCATTGGGGTAGCTTCCCCGGTAAGTATTATGATTGAAACTTTTGGTACCAATAAAATACCTGAAGAAAGAATAATAAAAGCGGTAAGAGAACTATTTGATTTGCGTCCTGCCGGTATTATCGAATCCCTTGATCTAAGACGTCCCCTTTATAAACAGGTTTCCGCTTATGGTCATTTTGGTAGATTAGAATTAAATTTACCTTGGGAAAAATTAGACAAAGTAGAAAAGCTGCAGCAGTTAGGTGTAAAGGGCGGGAGTTTGTAATCGTTAAACTAAACTCAACAAATTTTGCTAAATAAGAACAAACAGTATTTATTGCCCATTTTCTGATATAATTACCATGGGGTGGTAAAGATGTATGCTGATGTTTTAATTATGGGTTTAGGTAAAATATATACTTATGGTGTGGGTGATTTGGAGGTAGGCTGTGGAGACTTGGTTGAGGTACCGGTGAGAAATAGATATTATCGGGGTATTGTCTTGGGTTTTAAGGGTGAAAGTGATGTAGAGGGAATTAGAAAGATTAGGGGAATATTAGTCCCTGAAGTAATTAATGAGGTGGGTTTGCGGTTGGCTAAATGGCTGGCTAATTATTATGTATGTTCTTTGGAACGGGTTTTGGGGCTTTTTGTGCCTCCTCCGGTAAGAATGAAGGAGGAGGTAGTTTATATAGCAGAGGAGTTTTTGCCAGAAAGGGAATTGTTGTTACCAGAAAAGGAAAAAGGAATTTTAAAGGCTTTAAGAAAAGGGGATAAAATTAGGCATTCAAGGGAACTTGAATATTTAGTGGAAAATGGTTTTGTTAAGGTGGAAAAGGTGTTTGTTCCCCGGGTAAGTAAACGACAGGAATTGGTTTTTCGGGGGAAAGAGGTTGCTGGAGCTGAAGAATTGTTAAGGCGGGCTCCCAAACAGAGGGAGCTTTGGGAATTATTAAAGACCGGTACTTTTAGGGAAAGTGAATTAAGGGCATATGGACGTTCAGTTATTAAAGGGCTGCGGGAAAAGGGATTAGTGGAAGTGAAAAAAGAGCGATTTTTTCGTGAACCTTTGACGGCAGCATTGGAAAGGAAAAGGCCCGAAAAATTAAATGCCTGGCAGGAAGCGGCTTGTCAGAAGATTTTAAGTAGGCGTGCCAAATGGTTATTATGGGGTGTTACCGGGAGTGGCAAAACAGAAGTTTATTTAAAGATTATGGAGAAAGTACTCACTAGTGGTAAACAGGTATTATATTTAGTGCCAGAGATAGCTTTAACTCCTCAATTGGTTTCTCTTTTGGTTGATGTTTTTGGGGGAGAAGTGGCTGTTTTACACAGTGCTTTATCTGCAGGAGAAAGATATGATGAGTGGACCAAGATTAAGCAGGGACGTGCTCGGGTTGTTTTGGGGCCGCGTTCTGCTGTTTTTGCTCCTTTTACGAATTTGGGATTAATCGTTATTGATGAAGAACATGAAACTACTTATAAACAAAGTGAACCTGAGCCGCGTTATGATGCTCGGCAGGTTGCTGAAAAATTGGCTGAATTATGGGAGGCCTCTTTAATTTTGGGTTCGGCTACCCCGGCTTTGCGTACTTTTTATTTAGCCGAAAAGGGAGAATACCAATTATTAAGATTACCTTATCGGGTAAAGGCTAGGCCTTTACCAGAGGTAGAAATTATTGATCTGAAAAGGGAAATGAAGGCAGGACATTATAGTATTTTTAGTCGAAAATTATTAAACAGTTTAGGGGAAGTTTTTAATGCTGGTGAACAAGCCATTTTATTTATGAATCGTAGGGGGTTTCATACTTTTGTGATGTGTCGAGAATGTGGACGACCTTTAACTTGTCCGCATTGTGAAATTACGTTAATTTATCATCAGGCTAAAAATAAGTTGGTCTGTCACTACTGTCATTTTGAACGTCAGATCCCTAAAAGTTGTGCTTTTTGTGGCAGTACCTTCATCCGTTATTATGGTACAGGTACCGAAAGGGTGGCCGCGGAATTTAAACGGTTTTTTCCCGGGGTATCTTTTGTTAGAATGGATACAGATACTACTCAAAGAAAAGATAGTCATACTTATTTATTAAAAGAATTTCAAAGTGGTAGAGCTCAAGTTTTAATTGGAACACAAATGATTGCCAAAGGTTTAGATTTTCCGAAAGTTACTTTAGTAGGTGTGATTAATCCTGACTTTTTTCTTAATCTGCCTGATTACCAAGCTGCGGAAAGGGCCTATCAACTTTTGACTCAAGTCGCCGGCAGGGCAGGGAGGGGTGAAAAACCAGGTCAGGTTTTAATGCAAACTTTTGATCCCAAGCATTATCTTTTTGAGGCGGTAAAAAAACAGGATTATGAGGCTTTTTATCACCGAGAAATTCTATGTCGAAGGGACTTTGGTTATCCTCCTTTTTGTTTTTTGGCCCGTATTTTAGTAAGTGGTTATCGTGAAAAAGAAGTACTGCAAAGAATAGATGAATGGACTAATCTTTTAAAAGGGGAATCACGGGGGAAAGAGGTCGAGTTTTTAGGGCCGGGCCCAGCTCCTTTAGGTTTAATAAAGAAGCGATTTCGTTATCATTTTTTAATGAAAAGTAGGGATTTGGAAATTCTACAAAGTTTAGCTGCTAAAGTGAGGGAGGCGAATTTAAAATATAGTGATGAACCGCGCACCATTATTGATTTAGAACCACAAAGTTTGTTATAAATAGTGATGAGATTTTATGTAGGGTTAAAAAAATTGAAAGGTGATGACTGGGGATGGCTATTTATCAAATTGTAGAGATTGGGGATGATGTTTTACGCCAAAAGGCGATAAAAATTAGGGAAATTACCCCCCAAGTGATAAAGTTATTGGATAATTTAAGGGATACTTTAAAAGATTCCGAAGTAGGTGTTGGTTTGGCTGCACCGCAAATTGGTATTTCCAAATGTGCGATTGTGGTAGATTTTGAACAATATTATGAATTGCTTAATCCGGAAATAGTGGCAAGTGAAGGTACTGAGGTAGATAGTGAGGGCTGCTTAAGTGTGCCAGGAGTAGTGGGTGATGTGGAGAGAGCTTTTCAGGTAACTGTAGTAGGTTTAAATCGCGGTGGTGAAAAAGTAGTTATTGAAGCCAAAGGGCTTTTAGCTAGAATTTTTCAGCATGAAATTGACCACTTGAATGGTATTTTGTTTGTTGATCGGGCGAAAAATATTGAGGTGGTTGAATAAATGTTAAAAGTGGTTTTTATGGGTACTCCGCATTTTGCTGTACCTGTTTTGGAAAAACTAAATAGTGAATATGAAATAGTGGGAGTAATTACTCAGCCTGATCGGGCCCGGGGTAGGGGTAAAAGGGTTTCTTTTTCCCCGGTCAAAAAAAAGGCATTGGAACTGGGATTGGTGGTTTTACAGCCCCTAAGTGTACGTAAAACGGATTTTTTAGAAATATTGGTGGGATTGAGGCCTGATTTAATTGTTGTGGCTGCTTATGGTCAAATTTTGCCTCGGGAAATTTTAGAATTACCTAAGTTTGGTTGTTTAAATATCCATGCTTCGCTATTACCTCGTTATCGGGGAGCTGCTCCTCTGCAGAGAGTGATTATGGCGGGGGAGAAGCAGACCGGGGTAACAATTATGCTGATGGATGAGGGATTGGATACTGGTCCTCTTTTAAGTCAAAAGGAAATAGAGATAGGTGAATGGACTACAGGTAAACTTCATGATCATTTGGCTGTTTTGGGGGCCGAATTATTAATGGAAACTTTACCATTATGGATTGAAGGGAAAATTAAGCCTAAGATTCAGGAAGGGAAGGTTAGTTATGCTCAGCCTTTAACTAAGGCAGATGAAAAAATTAACTGGGCAAATGGGGCCTTAATGATTTATAATCAAATTAGGGCTTTGAGTCCGCGGCCAGGTGCTTTTACTTTTTTTGGGGATCAGGTTTTAAAAATCTTTGCCGGGATATCTCAGGAAAAGAATTACCCTAATGCTGTACCCGGTGAAGTAGTCGCCCTTTCCAAAGGTAAAGGTTTTGGGGTGCAGACTGGGGAAGGTACTTTGTTTGTGAAAAAAGTACAGCCAGCCGGGAAAAAAATAATGGCAGCCGGGGATTTTATTAATGGCTATCATCTTGAGGTGGGATATGTCTTCTCGGAAAGCAGGACAAGTAGTTAAAAAAAGAGTTTTTATCGGTCTGTTATTGGCTAGTCTTTTTCTTTTGACAGCTGTGGTTTTTTTTGCTTGGTGGTTTTTTACCCAACAGACGTTGTATTTGAATCGTTTGTTTTTGGTGATATTAATGGCTTTAGCTTTTATTCTTTTTGTTTTATTGGCAATCGGTCTTTTGGCTTTGATTTGGAGCTTATGGAGTTTAAAAGAAGTCCCCCCTTTGGAAAATATGATGCGTGGTGTTACTAAATTGTTGTTTCCGGTAGCTTTATGGCTGGGTAAATGGTTAGGTGTGGCTGAAGAAAAAATTAAAAATTCCTATATTCAAGTTTCCAATCAATTGGTAAAAACACAAATTAAGACTAAAGCCTATCAAAGAATTATGATTTTGGCTCCCCATTGTTTACAATGGGTACAGTGCCCGCATAAGATTACCATTAGGGTTGAAAACTGTAAACGCTGTGGTCAATGTGTAATTATGGATTTGTTGGCTTTAGCTGAAGAAACCGGTACTTGTTTAAAGGTTGTTACAGGTGGTACCTTGGCCCGTAAAATGATTAAGGAATATCGCCCTGATGCCGTGGTGGCTATTGCTTGTGAACGTGATTTGGTTAGTGGAATGCAAGATGTGGATGGTTTACCGATTATTGGTATAGTTAATGAGAGACCGGAAGGACCTTGTGCTAATACTAAAGTTGATTTGCGAAAAGTAAGAGAAGCAATTGGGGAACTACAAACTTAGGGAGGTGTTAAAAAATGTTATTTCCTTTTGATCCCACTTTAATTTTAATTCTCCCCGGATTATTATTAGCTTTTTATGCCCAAATTAAAGTTAAGAGTACTTTTGCCCGTTATTTAAGAGTACCCGCAGCGAAAGGAATTAGTGGGGCTGGAGTGGCAAGCGAACTTTTAAGAAGAGAGGGCTTAAATAGAGTAGGTGTGGAAATGGTTGCTGGTGAATTAACTGATCATTATGATCCTAGGAGTCAGGTGGTGCGTCTTTCTCCAGCAGTTTATCAGGGTACTTCTTTGGCTGCTTTGGGAGTAGCTGCACATGAAACTGGTCATGCTTTGCAGCATGCCAATGGCTATTTTCCTTTAGCCATTCGTAATAGTTTGGTACCTGTAGTAAATTTCGGTACAGCTATGGCCATGCCCTTGTTTTTTATTGGTCTTTTATTTAGTTTCCCGGCTTTGTTGAAATTGGGATTATGGTTTTTTCTTTTTGCTGTTTTATTTCAAGTAGTTACTTTACCGGTGGAACTTGATGCCTCACGGCGGGCAGTGGCCCTTTTGCAGAGTCATGGTTTTGTTACTTCTGCGGAAATAGGGGGAGCTAAAAAAGTATTGCGGGCTGCGGCTTTAACTTATGTAGCTGCTTTGGTTGTCAGTTTACTGCAATTTTTGCGGTTATTGGTGATTGCCGGTGCTTTTGGAGAGCGTGATTAATGAAAGAAAGAGAGATTGCCTTTCGTTTATTACTAAAAATTGAAAAAGGGGCCTATGCTAATTTAATTTTGGAAGAGACTTTGCGGCAGCAGAAAAATCTTGAGCCTCAACAGCGGCATTTAATTACTGAATTGGTTTATGGTACGGTAAAATATCGGCTAAAATTAGATTGGCCTATTGATCAATTGGTACATCGTAAAAATAAATTGGCAATGGGTCCCCGTATTTTACTGCGTTTGGCTTTTTATCAGCTCTTTTTTTTGGAGCGAATACCTCCTTTTGCGGTAGTAAATGAAACTGTTAATTTAGCTAAAAAATATTATCATTCGGGAATAGCTAATTTAGTTAATGGTCTTTTGCGTAATTTTCTGCGTAATCCTCAACAGGTTGTTTGGCCTAACCCTGAGATGGAGCCATTAAAGTATCTTTCTGTAGTTTATTCTCATCCCCTGTGGATGATTCAACGTTGGGTAGAGCGATATGGTTGGGAAAACACGCGGGAATTATGTCTATTTAATAATCAGCCCGCTGAACTATGGATTAGAACTAATACTTTAAAATGTACGCGAAAGGAACTTTTGGCCAGGCTTAAAGCTGAAGGTTGTCTGGCTGTTTCCGGTAAACTGGTTCCAGAGTCTATCTTGCTTAAAAAAAGTCCGGTGATTACCACTTTACCAAGTTTCCGGGCTGGATGGTTTTTTGTACAGGATGAAACTGCACAATTAATTAGTCATTGGGTAGATCCACAGCCTGGGGAAATAATTTTGGATGTTTGTGCTGCCCCGGGGGGGAAAACTACCCATTTAGCTCAATTGATGAATAATCGGGGCAAAATTATTGCTTGTGATTTACATCCACATCGGATAACCTTAATTGAGAAAAATGCTGCTCGCCTGGGAATTGAAATTATTGAACCGCGGGTGGTCGATGTCACCAAATTAAAAAATAGTTTAAAGGGTTCTTTTACTAAGATTTTGCTAGATGCTCCTTGTTCTGGTTTGGGTGTATTAAGAAGAAGGCCAGATGCTCGTTGGCGAAAAAAGGAAGCCTCAATTAAAGAATTAGCTTTATTACAATTAAATATTTTAGAAAATATAGTGCCTTTTTTGGCTCCTGGGGGTAAATTAATTTATAGTACTTGTACACTTGAGCCTGAAGAAAATTTTCAGGTTATAGAAACATTTAAAAAAAGGTATCCACAGATGGCAAGCAAACCATATAAATCCAAAGCTTGTCAGCAATTCTTGCCATTTCTTGATACTAGGGAGGGTTTTTTTATTGCCAGACTGCAAAAAGAAAATTGAAATTAGGGCTTTAAATCCAGAGGAAATTAGTGCATTAATCGCTGTTTGGGGAGAAAAACCTTTTCGAGGTCAACAGATTTTTCATTGGCTGCAGGAAAAAGCAGTACCATCTTTTGATGAAATGACTAATTTAAGTCTTGATTTGCGTAAAAAATTAACTCATGCTTTTCCTTTTGTTCCCTTAAAAATGCTAAAAGAAGCGGTAAGTAAAGACGGCACACGTAAATATTTGTGGGAAACGGTTGAGGGGTTAAACTTAGAAAGTGTCCTGCTTTTTCATCAAGGTGAGCGAACCAGAAAAAGAAACACCTTATGTGTTTCCACTCAAATAGGCTGTCCCTTAGGCTGTCAGTTTTGTGCTACTGGTAAATTAGGTTTTCGGCGTAATTTGACGGTTAATGAAATTATGGGTCAAGTTTTGGAAGTTACTGCCCACTGGCGAAAAAAAGATAAAGAGTTTAAAATAAACAATGTAGTTTATATGGGTATGGGAGAACCCCTTTTAAATTTGTCGGCAGTACTTCGGAGTATTTATCTTTTAAATCATCAAGACGGACAAAATATTGGCATGCGGAGAATTACCCTTTCTACTTGTGGTTTGGTTCCGCAAATTGATCTTTTGGCTGAGGAAAAGTTGGATTTGGTTTTGGCTATTTCCTTACATGCCCCTACTAATCAATTACGTCAGCAGTTAATGCCGATTAATCAACAATATCCTTTAGAAGAACTAATGTCTGCTTGTCAGCGTTACATTTCTAAAACTGGTCGGCGTATTACTTTTGAATATTTGTTAATTAGGGGGGTAAATGACAGTTTAGACCAAGCCCAAAAACTAGTTGATCTTTTACGGAACACGGCAGCTAATGTAAATTTAATTCCTTTAAATCCTATTCCCGCAAGTGATCTAGAAAGACCAACTGCCGTGCAGATTAAAAAATTTGCTTCTTTTTTGCGTAAAAAAGGAATTAATGTTGTGCTTCGCGAAGAAAAAGGTAGTGATATTGCGGGTGCCTGTGGTCAATTGGCCGGAGTGGAGTGAGGTGAAAGGCCTTGTTAATTGCCAAAGCGTTATCAGAAGTAGGTTATGTGCGAAAAAACAATGAAGACAATTATTTAATGTCTACTGAACAGGGACTTTTTGTGGTAGCCGACGGTATGGGGGGCCATGCTGGTGGTGGGCTGGCTAGTAGTATGGTTAAACAGGTGCTTAGTGAGGAATTGCTGCCTCTTGCTCCAGAAGTAGATGGTGCCCAAGAACTTTTGCGGGCTTTAATTAAAGCCAATTTGTTAATTTGGCGGCAGGGTCAAAGTAATTATTTAGGTATGGGTACTACTGTTACTGCGGCACTATTTGAAGGTTCTCATTTATTTATTGCTCATATTGGTGATAGTAGGGCTTATTTATTTCGGGAAGGACATTTACATCTTTTAACACAAGATCATTCTTTAGTTAATGAATTGGTACAGAAAGGAGAAATTACGGAAGCGGAGGCAGCCAAGCATCCGCGTCGGAATGTTTTAACTAGGGCTTTAGGTGCTAGCGAAAATCCTCAAATTGATCTTTTACATTTTACTGTTCAAAAAGATGACTATTTATTACTTTGTACTGATGGTTTATATAATCAAGTGAAAGAAGCAGAATTAACAACTTTATTAACTGAAAATTGTCCCTTAGGTGTTCAAGTAGAAAAAATGGTTGACTTAGCCTTACGGCGTGGTGGTAATGATAATATAACAGCAATTTTAGTACATTATCTTTAAAAGTGGGGAAGAGGTGAAATGGTGGTTGGTAGACTTTTAGGCAAGCGGTATCAAATTTTAGAGAAAATTGGCTGTGGTGGTATGGCCATTGTTTATCGTGCCAAAGATATTTTCCTTAACCGGATTGTAGCCCTTAAAGTACTGCGTGAACAATTTGCCGGTGATGAGGAATTTGTCAAGCGTTTTCGGCATGAAGCCCAAGCTGTGGCCAGTCTTTCACATGATAATATAGTTAGTATTTATGATGTCGGTCATGAAAATGATATTTATTATTTGGTCATGGAATTAGTTCGCGGGCGGGATCTCAAGGAAATTATTAAAGAAAAGGCTCCTTTTTCCGCGGAAGATACTGTTTATATTACGACCCAAATTTGTGATGCTTTGACTCATGCCCATCAACAAAAAATTATTCACCGTGATATAAAACCCCATAATATTATTATTACTGATGCCGGTCGGGTTAAAGTTACTGATTTTGGTTTGGCCCGAGCTGTAACTACGGCTACTGTTACTCATACGGGAAATATTATGGGCTCAGTCCATTATTTTTCTCCGGAACAAGCCCGGGGAGAAATTGCAGATGAAAAATCCGATCTTTATTCTTTAGGAGTAGTTCTTTATGAAATGGTTACTGGTAAGGTACCTTTCCAAGGGGATTCACCTATCAGTGTAGCTGTCAGTAAAATACAAAATGAACCAATCCCTCCTCGCGAACATAATCCTGAAATCGGGGCAGCCTTAGAAAAGGTTATCTTAAGGGCTATGGCTAAAAACCCTAAACGGCGTTATCAATCTGCCGAGATGTTAAAGCAAAATCTTTTGGCAGCTATTAGGGAAAATCGTCTTCTTGATCAGGAGGAAGTCGAAGTTACGGAAAAAACTATAGTTTTGCCGCCTGTACGTAAAACTAAAAAAAAGCGGTTCCAATTAAGTGAAATCGCCGAGCCTTTTAAATTATGGACTTGGATGATGGTAGTTTTATTAATTGTCGGTTTTTTATTAGGTATGTATTTGTCGACTACTGTATTGGCCAAAAGTGAAGTAATCGTTCCTGATTTAACGGAAAAAACACTAGCTGAAGCTGAAAGGGAATTAACGTCCCGTGGTTTAATCTTGAAAATGGGAAAGAAAGTTAATCATCCTACTATTGAAGCGGATTTAATTATTACTCAGGTACCTAAACCTAAAGAAGTAGTTAAAAAGAATATTGAAGTAGAGGTAACTTTGAGCAAAGGACCTTTAATGGTAGAAGTACCTACTGTGGTGAATAAATCCTTGACTGCGGCCGAAGTGGAACTTGCTAATTATGGTTTATTAAGTGATCCTTTTTATGTTTATCATAATCAGATTGCCGAAGATTACGTAATTCGTCAGGAACCGGCACCTGGGCAAAATATAGCTCAGGAATCCCTTATTAAATTAATTGTAAGTAAAGGACCAGCACCTACTTGGATTAAAATGCCGCAATTAGTTGGTTATAATTTAACTGAGGCTAAAGAGATTATTCAAAGTAATGGTTTAACTCTGGGAGTTTTGGATCCGGAAACAAGTTATCGTTATCCTGCGGAAACCGTTTTACGTCAGGATCCTGGTGCTGATAGTGAAGTATTACAAGGCACGATCGTCAATCTAGTGATTAGTGCCGGACCTGGACCACAGTGATCAGGGGGGTTGATGTGCAGTTTAAAGGTATTATTATTAAAGGTTATAGCGGCTTTTATTATGTTTGGGAGGAAAATCAAAACAGCCAAAAGGTTTGGGAATGTTCCTTGCGGGGCAAATTTCGTTTGCAAACTCAAACCTTTTTGCCGGGTGATCATGTAGTTTGTACCAAAATAAATACTGAAAAATGTACTGCTGTCCTGGAAAAGGTATTACCTCGTTCTACAGAATTAATTAGACCCCAGATCGCCAATATTGAGCAGGTAATTATTATTACCTCTTTTGCCGAACCAGAACCTGATTTGGCCTTATTGGATCGAATTTTGGTACAGGCGGCCCTACAGAAAATTAAACCTATTTTGTGTTTTAATAAGTCGGATTTGGTGGGGGAAATTAGTCAAAAAGAATTGTTGGCCACTTATACTCCTACCAATTATCCGTTAATAGTTAGTAGTGTGCCTGAAAATAAAGGGATTTCTGTTTTAAAAAACTGGCTGCATAATAAAATTTCCGTATTGGCTGGTCCTTCCGGGGTGGGAAAAACTAGTATTTTAAATGCTTTAGAAACGCATTTATCTTTACCGGTTGGTGCAGTTAGCCGCAAAAGCGGTCGGGGCAGACATACTACCCGGCATGTGGAGTTATTGCCCCTTAGTGGGGGTGGTTTTTTAGCTGATACTCCTGGCTTTAGTCGTTTAAAATTACCAGCGAATTTAACAAGGGAATCTTTAAGCCTTTTTTATCCTGATTTTCAGCCTTTTCAGGCTTTTTGTCAGTTTAAGACTTGTTTACACCGTGAGGAACCACACTGTGGTGTTCGGGAGGCAGTGCAAACAGGTCAATTAAATCAAGGTAGATATGAACGTTATTTACAAATTTTAAATGAAGTGATTGAAGCGGAAAGGAGTTACTAATATGGTCTTATTGGCTCCCTCGGTTTTATCAGCTAATTTTAGTAAATTAGCTCAAGAAATAGCTGTTGTGGAAAAAGCAGGTGCCCATTGGCTGCATTTGGATGTTATGGATGGGCATTTTGTTCCCAACATTACTTTTGGTCCGCAATTAGTCCGAGATTTGCGTTCCCAAAGTAAACTTTTTTTTGATGTGCACTTAATGATTGAAAATCCGGATTTTTTTATTGCTGAATTCCAAAAAGCCGGTGCTGATTTAATAACTGTTCATGCTGAAGCTTGTCTTCATTTGCAGCGGACTATCCAAATGATTAAAAATTTGGGTATAAAAGCAGGAGTGGCTTTAAACCCTCATACTCCTTTGGAGGTTATTAAATATGTATTGGAAGATTTGGATTTAGTCTTATTAATGACTGTTAACCCCGGTTTTGGTGGTCAGCATTTTATTTCTTCTGTGCTGCCTAAAATTTGTTTATTAAAAAATTGGGCACAAGCTAGAAAGCCAGAACTATATCTACAGGTAGATGGGGGGATTAATCAGGAAACTGCTCCTTTAGTATTAAGGGCTGGTGCCAATGTTTTAGTTGCGGGATCGGCGATTTTTAAGGCTCCTGATCCGGTTAAGGCTGTAGCTCAACTTTTGCATGTGGGGGAGGCAAATGACTAATTTTCAATGTGTTTTGTTAGCAGGTGGTCTTTTAAAAGATGATGCTTACCATCAAGAATTATTAAGTCAAGCTAAAACTATTATTTGTGCTGATAGTGGAGCTAATGAGGTTTTAAGATTAGGCTTTAAGCCTGATTATGTAGTTGGTGATTTGGATTCTTTGCATCCTCAAAATTTGGAGATGTTAAAAACTGCCAAGTTAATTCGTTATCCCCGTGAAAAAGATTATCCTGATACATATTATGCTTTACAAAAGGCTCTGCAGTTAGGTTATCAAAGAATAGCTTTATTAGCCTGTTTAGGAAAAAGATTTGACCATGCTTATGCTAATGTGATGCTTTTGACTTTACCTGAAGTAAGAAATTTGGATGTCCGTATTTTAGAGCCTGAGCAAGAAATATTTTTAGTGAAAAAGAAAATGAAAATAAAAGGGCAAAAGGGAGCTACATTATCCCTTTTGCCTCTTAGTGAAAAAGTGAGGGGAATCACCACCCAAGGATTATATTATCAAGTAGAAAATGGTACCTTCACACAGGGTTATCCTTTAGGAGTTAGTAATGTTTTAATAGAAGATGTTTTTGAAATTTCTTTGGAAAGTGGTCTTTTATTAGCCCTCCACAATAAAAAGAAAAAAAGCGGTAATTTCCGCTTTTTAGATCCGACGGGTTACTTTTCCGGAACGTAGACAGCGTGTACATACTTTTATAGTTACCGGTTTTCCATTTAGAGTAGTTTTTACTGTTTGTAAATTAGGGGCCCAGGTTTTTTTAGATCTTCTATGTGAATGGCTTATTTTCATCCCTGTACTGGTGCCTTTATTGCAAATAGCACATTTGCGAGCCATTTAATCCACCTCCTTAAGCACACTGCTTTGTTATTCTATCAAATAGCACTGGGGATGGCAAGCTAAAAAATTGAAAGAAGGCGGTTTTTTTATGCGTAAACAGATCTTGCAAATTCTTATTGATCATCAAGGGAACTATATTTCCGGTGAGGAAATAAGCAGTTATTTACAGGTAAGTCGTACTGCTATTTGGAAGCATATCCAAAGTTTAAAGGAAGAGGGATATGAGATTATTTCCTCTACTGGGAAAGGTTATAGTTTAAAAGGGAGGCCGGATTTACTTACACCTCTGGAAATTAAAACAGGTTTAAAAACTAAAATTATGGGTCAAAAGCTATTTTGTTATACCTCGGTAGGTTCTACCAATGAAATTGCTAAAAAAAAGGCTTTGGCTGGTGAACCTGAGGGCAGCATTGTGGTAGCCGAAGAACAGGTAGAGGGTAAAGGTAGATTGGCTCGTTGGTGGGATTCTCCGACTTCGGGTTTATGGGTTTCCTTAATTTTGCGTCCTCAAATTGATCCTTATCAGGCCCCACATTTAACTTTTGTTAGTGCTGTGGCCGTTTGTCAGGCTTTAAGAAGGTTTACCGGGTTAAAGGTAATGATTAAGTGGCCTAATGATTTATTATA
Organism: Clostridia bacterium; assembly: GCA_012841935.1. Classification (NCBI taxonomy): domain Bacteria; kingdom Bacillati; phylum Bacillota; class Clostridia; species Clostridia bacterium. The sequence goes on along the minus strand of DUTS01000122.1, from coordinate 5,109 downwards.
TCAGGGGAAAAAATTATGTGGGATTTTAACTGAATTGGGTGCTGAATTAGCAGTTGTCAATTACATTATTATCGGTATAGGGATTAATGTAAATCAGCAGGAAAAAGATTGGCCGCCGGAAATAAGGGCTAAAGCCACCTCTTTGGCTGCTGCTTCTGGAAAAAATTGGCGGCGGGTAGATCTTCTACAAGTACTTTTAGAAGAATATGAACAAGTTTATCAATTATATTTAATGCAGGGATTCCCGACAATTCTTTCTTTATGGCGGGAGATGAATGTTACGTTGGGTGCTGAGGTAGTTGTTACTTCACGTGAGGAAACCTATGCAGGTTTTGCTGAGGATATAGATGACTATGGCTGTTTGTTAGTCAGGCGTGAAACTGGGGAATTAGAATCTTTAATTGCCGAGGATGTTAGCTTACAAAAAACCTATAATCATGAAGATTAGAATATTGTATACTTAGCGGAAAGATGAGTGTTTATCTGGTAAACAAATAAAGTCTTGATATAATATTAGAGATAGTTTAGGTCAAAGCGGGCAAGAATAAATGGGGAAGGAAGGGATTTTCTAAAAATGAATACATCAGAAAAAATTAAAGAGCTCCGTCTTTTAACTAAAGAAATAGAGGCTGGTGGCGGAAAAGAAGCAATTGCCAAACAGCATCAAAAAGGAAAATTAACGGCCCGGGAACGGCTGATGAAATTACTTGACCCGGGTTCTTTTACAGAATTAGATAAATTTGTAGCACATCGCTGTGTTAATTTGGGTATGGAAACCAAAAAATTGCCGGGTGAAGGAGTGATTACCGGTTATGGAACCATTGACAAGCGTTTAGTTTATGTTTTTGCCCAGGATTTTACCATTTTGGGTGGTTCCTTAGGTGAAATGCATGCTCAAAAAATATGTAAAGTGATTGATTTGGCGATGAAGGTAGGGGCCCCTGTAATAGGCTTGAATGATTCTGGGGGAGCCCGAATTCAAGAGGGTATTGATGCTTTAAGCGGTTATGGTCAAATTTTTTATCGTAATACTTTAGCTTCGGGAGTGATCCCACAGTTGTCTGTTATTTTAGGTCCCTGTGCCGGTGGGGCCGTTTATTCACCTGCTTTAACTGATTTTGTTTTTATGGTGAAAAACATTTCCAAAATGTTTATTACTGGTCCTCAGGTGATCAAAGCAGTTACTGGAGAAGAAGTTACCCTTGAGGAATTAGGGGGTGCAGAAGCCCATAGTGAAAAAAGCGGGGTGGCACATTTTACAGCTAAGGATGAATTGGAATGTTTTCGGCAAATTAGAACTCTTTTAAGTTATTTGCCGGCCAATAATTTAGAAAATCCACCCTTTAAAGAAAATAGTGATGATCCGGGAAGAGTTGAACCTAAATTAAACACACTATTACCGGAAAGTACTAATAGAGCCTATGATATGGCTGCCGTAATTTCTTTAATTGTGGATCAGGGTGAATTTTTTCAAACAATGCCTACTTATGCTCCCAATATTTTAACTGGTTTTGCCCGTCTAAACGGACGTGTGATAGGTATAGTAGCCAATCAGCCTTTTGTTTTGGCTGGCTGTTTGGATATTGATGCTTCTGATAAAGCGGCTCGACATGTACGTTTTTGTGATGCTTTTAATATTCCCTTGGTTAATTTTGTAGATGTTCCCGGTTATTTACCGGGTTTAAGCCAAGAATATGGTGGTATTATTCGTCATGGAGCCAAATTATTGTATGCTTATTCTGAGGCTACAGTACCGAAAATTACCGTAATTACACGTAAGGCTTATGGAGGGGCTTATTTGGCTATGTGTTCTCGTGCTTTGGGGGCTGATCAGGTAATTGCTTGGCCTACGGCTGAAATAGCTGTTATGGGAGCAGAAGGAGCGGCTAATATAATTTTCCGGAAGGAAATAGATCAGGCTTTGGATCCTGTAGCTAAACGCCGGGAAAAGATAGAGGAATATCGTGAACGTTTTGTTACACCTTACATTGCCGCCCAAAGGGGTTATGTTGATTTAGTTATTGAGCCAAGTGAAACACGTCCTCGCTTAGTTAATGCTTTGGAAATGTTGATTTCCAAACGAGAAACACGGCCGGCAAAAAAACATGGTAATTTGCCTTTATAAGGGGTGAAAAAATGTCTGTACTTATTTATGGGTTAAAAGTTACCTTTTTGGGAATGGGAATAGTCTTTATCAGTTTAGTTTTTTTAATCCTGGTTATTAATTTAATGGCTAAACTCTTAACACCCAAACCGGTAATTTCCAAAGAACCAGCACTTGAGGTAAAAGAGCCTACTGAAGCTGAAATAATTGCCGTAATTACGGCTGCTATAGCTTGTTTGAAATCTGAGCAAGCCATAAGAATTAAAACAATCCGTCGTTTGTCTGCCGAAGGGGTGCCTTTATGGAGTGCTATTAGTAGACAGGAAATTATGTCTGGAAGACAAACGAGATAGTCAAGGAAAATAATATTAGAAAAAAGGAGGGGCTTGAAGATGAGAAAGTTCCGCATGAAAGTAAATGGTAAAATTTACGAAGTTGAGGTCGAAGAAATTGGCGGTACACCAGTTTCGCAAACTGCACCACTTACGCAAACGGTAGTAGAACCTGAGGTGGAAAAGCCTAGTAATAATGAAATACTTCCCGAAGGTGCTGAAGTAGTAAGAGCACCTTTGCCGGGTAAAATTATTTCCTTACATGTTAAAGTAGGTCAGCAAGTTAATGAAGGTGATTTGTTGGTAGTTTTGGAAGCTATGAAAATGGAAAATGAGATTTTTGCCGGTCAAAGTGGTGTTGTTCGTGAAATCATGGTAGGTGAAGGGGCTGCAGTAGATGCCGAAGATATTCTGGTAGTAATTGTAGCTTGATTAACAGTGGAAGGAGACGGAAATAGATGGGTGATTTAAATTTAGCTAAGGCCATTTCCAATTTAATCATGAGTACGGGCTTAGTTAATTTATCCTTACAACAAATAATTATGTTTTTTATAGCTTGTTTATTAATTTATTTGGCGATAGTAAAAGGTTTTGAACCATTACTACTTTTGCCGATTGGTTTTGGAATGCTTTTGGCCAATATTCCTAATGCTGGTCTAATGTCCCTACCTGAAATGACGTTTGATCCACTTACTGGTGAACCAGATATTAGTCCTGGGGGATTGCTTTATTATCTTTATCAGGGTGTAAAATTAGGTATTTATCCCCCCCTGATTTTTTTGGGTGTAGGGGCAATGACTGATTTTGGACCTTTAATTGCTAATCCCAAGACATTATTATTGGGTGCTGCAGCTCAATTTGGAATCTTTTTAACTTTTATAGGTGCCCTGTTTTTAGGTTTTTTACCTACTGCTGCTGCTTCCATTGGTATTATTGGTGGAGCTGATGGTCCGACAGCTATTTTCTTAACTTCTAAATTGGCACCAGAATTGCTGCCTGCTATTGCTGTGGCTGCTTATTCCTATATGGCACTGGTACCAATTATTCAGCCGCCAATTATGAGGGCTCTGACCACTAAAAAAATGCGTTCAGTGGTCATGGATCAATTGCGGCCTGTTTCCCAAACCGAAAAAATAGTTTTCCCTATTTTAGTTACTTTAGTGGTTTCTTTATTAGTACCTGATGCTACACCTTTAATCGGGATGTTAATGTTAGGTAATTTGTTCCGTGAATCAGGTGTAGTGAGAAGATTAAGTGAAACAGCTCAAAATGCTCTTTTAAATATTATTACCATTTTTCTCGGGGTGACGGTTGGGGCTACTGCCAGTGCAGAAACCTTTTTAAATCCGAGTACTTTAAAAATTATTCTTTTAGGTTTAATTGCTTTTTGTTTAGCTACAGCAGCTGGTGTGCTTTTAGGTGTTTTGCTTTATTTCCTTTCTGGTGGTAAAGTAAATCCCCTGATTGGTTCTGCCGGTGTTTCGGCGGTACCGATGGCAGCTCGTGTTTCTCAAGTAGAGGGACAAAAAGAAAATCCTAAAAACTTTTTATTAATGCATGCTATGGGACCTAATGTGGCTGGAGTGATTGGTTCAGCAGTAGCTGCAGGAGTATTATTAGCTTTATTCGGTTAAAAAATTTAATTTTTAAAATGGTAAAAGGTTCTAACAAAATTAATTTTAAAAAATGAATAAAAAAAATGCAGATAGCGAAGAATAAGAATACTTCAAGATAAAGGAGGTGAAGCTGAAATGCCTCGTAATACTAACAAACCTGCAGCACAAGGTGCTGCTCAGGCTCTGGATCAATTGAAATTTGAAATTGCCAATGAGTTGGGAATTACTAATTATCAGGAAATTGATAAAGGTCAGTTGACTTCTCGTCAGAACGGTTATGTAGGAGGTTATATGACCAGAAAATTGGTTCAAATCGCCGAAGAAGCTTTATCCAGGGGACACATGGTGTAATAAATTCCCGTTAAAATAAGATTAAAAAACAAGCAGGGGCTTTTAAAAGGCCACTGCTTGTTTTTTCCCTAGTTTAAATACTCGTCTACATGTTCTGGATCTACCCCGGGGTGTAAAGCTAAAGTTAAGGATCTAGCTATAATTTTAGCTGTATTAGTAATTTGTTCATCTATTTCTTTGGGTGTAACCATCAATTGACCGCCAAAGGGTTCCAAAACTTTGCTAATCATTTGTTCAATTGCGATTGGCTGTAATCCTTGATAAAGATTGTGTAAAGGGGGAGTACTGCGTAAATGCTCCAACAGTTTTTCCATAGCTTGATGGGCAATGATCCCGGCATGTACAACTGTGGGCACACCGATAGCAATTACGGGAATACCCATTGTTTGCTGATTAATCCCGACTCTTTGGTTGCCGACACCTGAACCGGGATTAATCCCAGTAGTGGCGATTTGAATAGTAGCATTAATCCTTTCCACACTACCTGCGGCTAAAGAATCAATAGCAATTAAAAGGTCTGGTCTTAAACGATCCACAATACCTTTAATTATTTCTGCGGTTTCTATGCCAGTCAGACCCAAAACACCGGGGGCTAAAACACTTACTGGTCTTAAACCCTGACGCATTTCCGGAGGGGCATAATTAAATAGATGCCGTGTAGCTCTGAAAAAAGCAGCGGTTTTAGGACCTAATGAATCTGGGGTAG
>DUTS01000121.1 GCA_012841935.1 Clostridia bacterium | reverse complement strand
TACTGCTGTAGCTCCAGCCATGATGTATTCCAAGGCATCTTGGAAATTAATAATGCCTCCCATCCCAATTAAGGGAATTTTTACTTTAGGGGCTACCTGCCAAACCATACGTACTCCAATTGGCTTTATCGCTGGACCAGATAAACCACCAACCTGATTAGCTAAAACCGGTCTTTTTTTATCTAAATCAATACTCATACCCAAAAGAGTATTGATTAAAGAAAGTGCATCAGCCCCGGCTGCTTCGGCAGCTAAAGCAGTGGTGACTATATCGGTAACATTAGGAGTGAGTTTAGCAATTATCGGTAAATCAGTATTTTCTTTGACCTGTTTAATTACTTGAAAAACCATTTCTGGATCACTACCAAAAACCATGCCGCCTGCCTGCACATTAGGACAAGAAATATTTACTTCTAATGCTTTTACTATTGGAGAAGTACTTAATTTTTCCGCTAATTGCACATATTCCCTAATAGTTTGACCAGCAATATTCACTATTAAAGGAGTATTATATTCTGCCAAAGGGGGTAAATATTCTTTTAAAACTACCTCTACCCCCGGGTTTTCCAAACCGATGGAATTAAGCAAACCAGCCGGGGTTTCCACTAAACGAGGTGCAGGATTTCCCGGACAGGGCTTTAACGTAACACCATTAATTACTAAAGCCCCTAAAATAGCCGGTGAAAAAAAATCAGCATAATCTCTACCATAACCAAATGTACCAGAAGCAGTCATCAGCGGATTTTTCATTTTTATACCAGCTATTTCTACTGATAAATCAACTGTCATTTTTTTCACCACCATATACTTCTTCTGCCCAAAAAACCGGACCATCTGCACAAACTTTAAATTGTTTCTTTGGTCCTTTAATTAAACAACCCGAACAGGCACCTACACCACAAGCCATTACTGATTCTAAAGATACTTGCAGAGGAATCCCTTTTTGAAAAGCTAAATGAGCTACTGCCTTGAGCATAGGCTGAGGACCACAAGTGAAGAGGTAATCAAATGATTCAGTAAGCAGTGAAGTAACTAAACCCTTTTTACCACTACTGCCATCTTCAGTAATTGTTTCTAAGGGTATATTTAATGGCAGTGTAGGTAAATAGTGCTTGTTTTTAGCACCCCAAAAAATCTTTACATTATTTCGAAGTGCTAATTTTTTAGCTAAAAAAATGAGAGGTGCAATACCGATACCCCCAGCAACTAGGGCTATTTTCTTCCCCGAAAAATCCGTTTGGAAACCCCTGCCCAAAGGACCTATAATATCTAGGGTATCCCCGGGTAATAATTGACTTAAAAGTTTTGTACCCCTACCAATAGTTTGATACCAAAAAGTGAGTTCCCCACTTTTTTTATCTAGATTACAAATACTTAACGGACGGCGTAAAAGTGGATCTAGGTTTTGACTGACTCGTAAATGCACAAATTGACCTGGTTGGGCAATTTGTGCGATCAGATCTGCTTGTATGGTTAAAGAATAGATATCCCTAGCTATTTTTTCTTGTTTAAGTAGGGTTGCTTTTAAATGATATTTCATCAACTCACCTCTTTTCGCGGCTGGAAGCCCCTGCTTTTAGGCATGGGGAGGAAAGCCGCTTCCTTCCTTTCTATGCTGACGTTTTCCATCAATAATAGTATAATTAATCTTGAAAGGTGATGATGAAATGCTTTGCACTCTCAAGATTAAACTTGTACCAACTGATAACCAATTTAACTCTCTACTTCAAACAATGATTCGGTTCAATCAAGCCTGTAACTTTATTAATGATGTAGCTTTTAACTCTAAGACTTTCGGCAAAATCAACCTGCAAAAGCTCTGTTATTATGAAGTCAGGGAAAAATTTAGTCTTTCTTCCCAAATGACCGTTAGAGCAATAGGTAAGGTGTCTGAAAGCTATAAAACTGATAGAAAAACTTTACATTCTTTCAAAGAAAAAGGTGCTATGGTTTATGACGACAGGATACTTTCCTTTAAAGGGCTAGAGCTTGCTTCAATCCTTACTCTTGACGGTAGGATAAAAGTGCCTATGGTTATTTCTGCTTATCATCATGGGTTGCTATATGGCAACCGTATTAAAGGTCAAGCAGATTTAATCTTACAAAACGGAGTATTCTATCTGATGTTAGTCGTTGAAATTCCCGAAGGCACCCCGTTCGATACTGATAAAGTATTAGGCGTTGACTTAGGTATTAAAAACATTGCTGTTGATAGTGCAGGTGAGGTATTTTCAGGTGCTAAAATCAATGCTTTACGCCACAGACACAGGAAGCTCCGGAAAAAACTACAATCAAAGGGCACTAAGTCAGCTAAAAGGCTACTTAAAAAACGGTCTAAGAAAGAGGCTCGTTTCGCCGCTGATGTCAACCATTGCATTAGTAAGAAACTTATTGAGAAGGCCAAAGACAC
>DUTS01000120.1 GCA_012841935.1 Clostridia bacterium | reverse complement strand
GGAGCGAATCCCTCTCTCTCCGCCATAAAATAAAGGATTCGAACGGGCGTAAAAAAATGCGTATGAGCATTTTTTAGCCCTGGCGTGATAGGGGTCGAAGACCCCGGAGCGAATCCCTCTCTCTCCGCCATAAATAAAGGATTCGAACGGGCGTAAAAAAATGCGTATGAGCATTTTTTAGCCCTGGCGTGATAGGGGTCGAAGTCTTTGTAATAATTGAAATTAAATAAGTCAAATCGTTTGTGAAAGCGATCTGACTTGTTTTTTCTTAGAAGAATTAGCGGGATTTTTCCTGTGTGGATTTTTGCTTTTGGTTGATTGTCAAGAATACAGCTTTCAAGGGAGAGCTGTATTCTTGACAATTAGGCGAAATTTAAGTATTATTAGAAGGTAGCAGAGTTAAATAGTTTTGACCGTGCTAGATGGGGAGGTAGCGGTGCCCTATAACCTGCAACCCGCTATAGCAGGATTGAATTCCCGGTCTGAGGATTATCCTTGTGGGGTCTGCCTCCGAAAAGTGGTGTTGAAGATTGGGTCCTACGCAACGAAAATTTGTGAACTCCGTCAGGTCCGGAAGGAAGCAGCGGTAAGCAAAACCTTTCGTGTGCCGTAGGGGAACCTAATTGGAGCTAACTGGCGGAGTAACGTCCGGAAGGCACATTCAAGGACGGGTGCACGGTCATTAATTTTTTGAGGGGCGGCTTGCTTTAAAGGTCGCTTTTTATATATGCTAAAGGAAAGGGAATGGGGTGAAAGGGAGTTGTCTTACCGGGTTTTATACCGTGAATGGCGTCCGGAAAAATTTGCTGATTTAGTAGGTCAAGATCATATTCGGGATACCATATGTAATGCTTTAGTTCAGAAAAAGATAGGACATGCCTATTTATTTTCCGGTCCTCGTGGAACGGGTAAAACAAGTTTGGCTAAAATTTTAGCTAAAACAGTTAATTGTTTAGCACCCCAAGGGATAGAACCCTGTTGTGAATGTCAAAATTGCTTGGATGTTCAAGCTGGGCGTTCTTTAGATGTTTTAGAAATTGATGCTGCTTCTAATCGAGGGATTGAAGAAATTCGGGAATTAAAAGAAAAATTAAACTTTGTGCCCAGCCAAGGTAAATATAAGGTTTATATAATTGATGAGGTGCATATGCTCACCACAGAGGCTTTTAATGCTTTATTGAAGACATTAGAGGAGCCTCCTGTACACGTTCTTTTTATTCTAGCTACTACCGAACCCCAAAGAATACCAGCAACGATTTTATCTCGTTGCCAAAGATTTGATTTTAAAAAAATTACTCCACAAAAAATTGAGGAAAGATTAAAAGAAATTTTAAATGCACAGCAGGTAACTGCCGAGGAAGGGGTCCTAGATTTATTAGTTAAAAAGGCTGAGGGTGGTTTGCGTGATGCAATCGGTTTTTTGGATCAATGTCTTTCCTTGGAAAATGAACATCTGACATTGGAAAAGGCCTATGAAGTATTGGGTTTAGTTAAACAGGAGACATTGTATGCTCTTTTACAGGCTATTAATGAGCAGGATGCTGCCCAAACTTTAAAAATTATTGTTGAAGTCTTGAATTCTGGCATTGAACCCGGACAGGTAATTAAGGATTTATTGGACTATTTACATCAGTTATTGTTATTACAGGTTTGTGGTGAAGAAACGGAATTAGTGTTATTGTCTAGTGAAATGCGAATCCAAATGAAAAAACAGGCAACAGAATTGGGAACAGCTTGGCTGCTTGAGGTTATGGAGCATTTAGCTTATGTGGAGAGCCAAAGTCGTTGGTATACTAATTTAAAAGTAGTTTTGGAAACATTATTATTAAATTTAATTTATCGTGTTCAGCAATCTAGACAAAAAAAAGAAGCACCTCTTTTATCTGTGATTAAAGAAAAGTGGCCACAGCTTATGGAGCAAATTAAAAATTCTCGCAGAGCTTTACATGCTTTTTTAATGGAATGCATGCCCCATGAAATTAAAGATGAAAGTTTGGTTTTACGTTTTAAAAAAGGTTATCAATTTCATTGTGAGCAGGTAGCTATGGAAGAAAATAAAAAGGTAGTTGAAATGATTTTGCAGGATTTGTTGGGTGTTGTGTTAAAAATAGAATGTTGTGTAGAACAATAAAGGAGGAAAAGGCAATGGGTTTTGGTGGTGGAAATATGCAAAAAATGCTTAAACAAGTTCAAAAAATGCAGGCTGATATGGTAAAGATACAGGAGAAGCTTGCAGAAATGACTGTTGAAGGAACTGCGGGTGGGGGAGTAGTTAAAATTATTATGAATGGGAAACAAGAAGTTATGGATATTTCTTTGGAGCCGGAAATTTTAGATCCGGAAGATAGTGAATTAATAGAGGATTTACTAATGGCTGCTTTTAATGAAGCCTTACGTAAAGTACAGGATTTGGCTGAAGAACAAATGGGTAAAGCTACCGGTGGTTTAAATATTCCGGGGTTGTTTTAGACATTATGTATCAATATGCCGAAGCATTAACCCGTTTAATGGAACAGTTTGCCCGTTTGCCGGGTATCGGTCCTAAAACGGCACAACGGTTATCCTTTTATGTGTTGAATAAAATGAATCCGGTGGAAGTAAAGAATTTTGCTCAAGCCCTTTTAGATGTAAAAGAAAAAATTACTGTTTGTCCGGTTTGTTGTAATTTAACTGATATTACACCTTGTCGTCTTTGCCAAGATGAACAGCGGGATCAATCTCAAATATGTGTAGTGGAAGAGGCCCAAGATGTTTTAGCCATTGAGAGAACCTGAGAATATAAGGGATTATATCATGTGCTTCAGGGACGAATCTCACCTCTTGAGGGTAAGGGACCTGGGGATTTAAAAATTAATGAGCTTTTAAAGCGTTTGCAAACAGGAAAAATTAAAGAGGTAGTCCTTGCTACTAATCCGGATGTGGAGGGAGAAACTACTGCTCTTTATCTTTTGAAATTATTAAAACCTCTTGGATTGAGGGTAACGCGTATTGCTCACGGGATACCTGTAGGTGGAGATTTAGAATATGCGGATATAGCGACTTTAACTAGGGCCCTAACGGGTAGAAGGGAAGTTTAAGCCATAATTATGGCTTAATTTTTTTATGAATTATCTGTAAAATTTTGCAGGAAAAAAGAAGTTTTTGTAGAAATGTTGATTGGGGGGAAAGGATGAGATTTATTGTTAAAATATACTTCCCTTTTAGCTCATTATGATCAGAATTATCCGGAAAGGGCACAGCCATTGATTGAACATTTATTAAATGTTGCCTTTCGAGCACGTGATCTGGGCTCAATAATTGGTTTAGGAAGCATATGTCAATTAATTGGTCTTTTACATGACTTTGGAAAGCATTATAAGGATTTTCAGGCATATT
>DUTS01000119.1 GCA_012841935.1 Clostridia bacterium | reverse complement strand
GGACTGTGGATCATGGTTGACAAGTGATCCCTTGTGTTTTATAATTAGTGTACTTTAAGAGGGCGGTTAGCTCAGCTGGTTAGAGTGTTGCGTTGACATCGCAAAGGTCACTGGTTCGACTCCAGTACCGCCCACCATGATCTAACAAATAAGTTTGGGGAACTTTTACCGAAGTTCCTTTTTCTGTTTTTATTACCAGTAGTGTGCCTGTATATTAATGCTCAAGCACCATATAATATTTTTAGAGAAGCCTGATTGCGGGAAAGGAGAAAAACATTTGTTTGAGCAGATTACAATTGGCACTTATACTAAACCGCAGGCCCTTTTTCAGCGTTTAAATCATGAGTTTGCTATTTTACAAAATGAAGGTTTCCCTTATATGCTTGATGTTGATAGAGTAGGTGAATTTACCTTTTTAGATTGTTTTTTTCGAGAAAAAGAGGGAACTGATAAAGAAGATACTCTTGAAATGGTTAGGAATTCCATTGCCAATTGTTTAGCAGAAATAATTATTGAAGAATGGGAAACTTTATTATTAAAAAAAATTGTCCGTGATAATTTTTATTATTATACTTCTAGGGAAAAGCAAGCCATTTTAAGTAAAACAGAACGCATCCTTAATCCTTCCAGTTTAAATTCCTATTATCAAAAACAGCGTAAAGAAGAGATCAGGGAGAGAATTTTAGATTATTTAGCAAGACAAAAAAAGTTAATTATAGAAGGATTTATTAACTTCCGTTTGAAAGATTATCAAGAGAACCTCAGTAATGCGGTTGATTCCGCAGTTGATGAGTTTCTTTTAGAAAAGGAATATCGGGAATTTATTCGTCTCCTCAGATATTTTGTGGAGATACAAGAACCGCGTATAAAAAAAGTACAAGTAGTTTTTAAAGAAGCCGGTAAATTCATTTTCCTTGATGAAGCAGATCAGCTAATCGAGCATGAAAGCCTAGAAGGTTTATGTCTTGATTTCTGGGAAAATGAAATAAATTATGCTGATCTGTTAATTAGTGCTTTAATTACTTTGGCACCAGAAGAATTATTAATTCATCAATCCTCTCATGAAACTGCACTAGAAACTATAGAAACGATTAAAGATGTTTTTAGAAGTAGGGTTAAAGAATGCAGTGGCTGTGAACATTGTCAGCAGGAAAAATAGGAATCGAGAAGTGGTGAAAGATGCATCTTTTATTAATATTTTTAATGGGCTTGATTGGAGCTGGAATCGGTTGGATTACAAATGTAATAGCAATTAGGCTTCTTTTTAGACCACAGAAGGAGTATCAAGTTCCTTTACTTGGTTGGCGAATCCAAGGATTATTACCCAAAAGGCAAAAAGAAGTGGCCCAAGCCTTAGGTGAAATTGTCAGTAATGAATTAGTTACTGGTAATGATCTTTTGGCTAGTTTAAAAAGAAAAGATTTAAGAGATAATTTGCATGCTAAATTAGAAAAATATGTACGCGAAAGAGTGATTTTACGTTTGCCTTTTAGTCTTCCGGCTAATTATTTGGCTGAATTAATTGTCAAAATATTAAGCCAGGAAGTTGATAGTTTTCTCAACAACCCGGCTCGTTTTTTTGGAGATGATGCAGAATTAATTAAACTTGAGATTCAAAGAATTGTAGAGGAAAAGGTTTTAGCCTTGGAAATAAATGATCTAGAGGAAATGGTTTATGCCCTGGCGCGTACAGAACTAAAGCACATTGAAATTGTCGGTGGAATTCTTGGTTTAATAATTGGGATAGTACAGGGTATAATTTCACTTTTTTGGCCTTATCTATAAGTGGGAATTATTTCCCACTTTCGTCATTAAAAAAAGACTTTTCCAGGTCTTCTTTTTGTGTAAATGAGCAGTCCTTTATGGGCTGCTTTTTTTGTCTTTTAAATAATAAAAACTCAAGATAAGTATTTAGCATTTCAAAGTCAAGTCCTAAAAAGTGTGTAAATTCCCTTTATGTATAATTTAAGCGACTAGTTCACTAGATTTTTTCTCTTTTGATTCATG
>DUTS01000118.1 GCA_012841935.1 Clostridia bacterium | reverse complement strand
CTTAACAATGCGGACCAGGGTGGGACATTTTATTTTGGGAGATTAATATGGAAGTCAATAATAACAATCAGAAAGCTAGAATTAAAAAACCTACTACATTTACAGAGCAAATAAACATATTGAAAAATAGAAACCTGCAAATAGACGATGAATCGCAGGCAATAAAAATCCTTAGCAGGATCAACTATTACCGTCTAAGTGCTTATATGCTTTCTTTTAAGGTCGGTGATAGGTTTCATGATGGGGTTTCTTTTAGTGATGTTTATAGCCTTTATGAGTTTGATAAAACGCTACGCAGTATGATTATGGGTGTATTGGAAACGATTGAAATTGCTTTTAGAACCCATATTGCATATTTTATTGCTCATAAATACGGGGCGATGGGTTACGAAAAATGCGAGAATTTTAGAAATATAGATTACCATAGTAATATGATGCGGAAATTTCAAGAAGAGATAGAGCGAAGTGATGAAATCTTTGTGCAACATCATAAATCGGCATATGGGGGGGTTTTCCCTATTTGGGTCGTTATTGAATTAATCTCCTTTAGTGTGTTGTCAAAAATGTACAATAACCTTAAGGAAGAAGATCAAAACGAAATAGCCAGTAATTACTATCACACAAAAGGTGAGTACGTTAAAACATGGTTGTATACCCTATCTGTTTTTAGAAACATTTGTGCTCATTATGGAAGATTATATGATCGTAGGTTAAAAATTACTCCAAAATTGTTTAAGGCGGACAGGAAAAAAGGGATAAATAACAATACCGTGTTTTCTGTCTTTTTTATTATGGGAAGGTTGTTAAAAGATAAAAGTATGTGGGGTAATTTTGTAACGAACCTTTCGGCTTTAATCGAAAAGAACGAAAAGGTAGATTTAAAACTAATGGGGTTTCCGGTGAACTGGGAGGAATTGCTTAGGGGTGTGTAACTTATAGAAGCCTCAGTTTGGTTATACCCATAGTGTAGATTCGTATATTAAGCGGGTATGGAATTCTCACTTTATTTGTGTCATTATTAGGCTTAATTTACATTCCTTATTTTCCCAATTATTTAAATATTACTTATATCTTATAAAGGATTTAGCTAAAAGAAGATGATAAAAAATCCCAGATTATTTAATCTGAAATTCAAGTAATTTCTATCGGGGTTTGGGAAAAAACGGTTAATAGTTATAAGTTAAATAGGGAATTCACAATTGATGGAAATAGAATTAAGCTACCTAAATTGGGCTGGATTCGCTTTGCAAAAAGTAGGGAAGTAAAAGGTCGTATTATAAATGCAACAATCAGATGAAATTCAGGTGGTTAACATTTCGTGTCTATTTTAGTTGAAACAGAAGTTCAAAAGTTACCACAAATAAATTCAGTAATTGGTATTGATTTAGGATTAAAAGATTTTGCTATTTTGTCTAATGGAACAACTTGTGTTAATCCCAAATTTTCCCGAAGCGTAGAAGAAAAATTGGCATAAGCAATGGATTACGGTTGTCAGACTTCATGAAAAGATTGTAAATGCAAGAAATGATTACTTGCACAAAATCTTTACTGAAATTGTTAAAAACCACGACATCATCGGTATGGAAGATTTGTCAGTAAGTAATCGGAAGAATGTTAGAATATAAGGCTAAATGGTACGGCAAGCAAATTGTTGTAGTATCAAAGACCTTTGCATTCTTGTGGCACACATCACGATAGAGATATAAACGCAAGTTTGAATATTCGAAATGGAGTTATAAGATTTCTAATCGTAGGAGCTATGGGGATATCCCGGTGGTAGTTCAATTACGGGAAAAAGATATTAAAGGAAACAATTAGGTTGGGAACCTTTAGAAAGTCCTTGTTCTTTAAGTGGTCAAACAAAACGGGCAGAGGTCAAGGAATTGATTCGAAATTTACAAAAGACAAATGCTGCTTTGTTCACTAATTTGGCTGCTGCCATGCGTCAGGGTCAGCGTGAACAAAGATGGCCTGCTTTACCTACACGAAAGGTATTAAAAGAAAAAAGTAGGTTGTTTTGGTTAAAGTAAATTT
>DUTS01000117.1 GCA_012841935.1 Clostridia bacterium | reverse complement strand
TAAGACAAACATTTGAAAATTACGCAAACAATCATGATAAATTTTTCCCAAATCAATATTCTCAATTTCCGTTTTTACAATGAGTTTATCTTCTTCTTCAAAAAAAGAAATAAGTGTAAAATCCAAATCACTAATCATTAATTTTCGGTTTTCCTCATTATTAATTATTTCACCTAAGATATTATTTTTCAACTCCGGAATTTCTAAAGACAAATCCACAAAATTAATATATTTTTTTGCCTTTTTTAGATCATAGTTTTTCATTGCCTTAAGAGCCTTAATTACTGTTTGTTCTGCCTTTTCAGTATTCTTCTGACAACCTAAAATAAAAACAAAAGAGATTAACAGAAAAAAAAGAACTATTTTACGATACATCAAACATCATCCTCCCCAAAGTAAACTACCGCTGAAGCTTCCGGCCAATCCCCAGGATAACGAGATTCTATGCTCCATTCAGTTAACCATGTTAAGTCAATACTCTTAAATCTTGCACTTTCTTTATCAGATAATCTTTCTAACAGTGCATCTAAATCATAAATTATTCCTTTTAACACTAAAATTGCGAAGCCTTTTCAGCACTTTGTTGAGCTAAAAAACAAGCAGTCCGGGGGGCCACATCATCACGAGGAAGTATTATCGATGCCGCCCGCAAATCATTTTTCGCATATTCAAGCCACCGTAAAGCTAATTGTCTATTGATCTATTCGCTCATAAACAACCTTCCCCTCCCGTAAGGCAGTTCCGTAAATATAACCCGGTAAATCTTTTTTTTGCTCTATATCTTCTTTTGAGGCAACTATAACATCTTTAGGTATACCAAATCCCTTTAATTCCCTTCGTATTGCTACTTGAATATCCCTTTTTGAACCTTTATAATGAGTGATTACCAAAAAATCAATATCACTATCTTTGGTAGATTCATTCCGTGCCCAAGAGCCAAATACAATGATTTTTTTCGGTGAAAACGCATTTACAATTCTTTCCGTCATGGATTGAACAATATCCTCATTAATCATTTTATAATCACCCACATCCACTTTTTGATAAAAGTGTACCACGTAAGTATTACAATCTCAACTCCCGTGTTTAGCAATTAACACCATAAAACTTAAGATCAAAAAATATGTTGATTTTTTAAGCTAACAACTAATTTTGCGATCTATATGAACTGCTTTTATTGCCCGGAATGTCAATTCGTGCGGTAAAAACAGAACTTTCCATGAAGTATTACCTTAATATTCCTATTCTAAAAATGGTGATGGGTATTTGTTTGCCAAATTAGAAACTCAAATGTCCGACCTGGGCATTTATAACACCTATCATAACCTTTGGCAAATAGAAGAATCATTTAAAATAATGAAATCCGATCAATGCTAAATTTTGATCTCTAATATAAAAAACAGGTATTGTAGTAAACTACAATTGGCTGCAACTCTAAAAAAATCCTCCCCGACATTTTTTCCGCTGACAAACATAATTCCCCCTCAGCTTAACCAAATCATGCCCTTCATGTACCAAAAACTTTTCCCGCAAATGGCCAGCTCCACTGCGACAAATTACTAATCCCCTTTGGGATAAAACACGAAAAGTAGGTAAAAAATAAGCAACCGGGTTTTTAGAAAGGGCATTGCCTACCGCCTGGGCAGCCCCCGGCTTACCCAATTTTTCAGCAATCCCTTTATAAGTAATAATTTCCCCGGGTTCTATTTGGGAAACTATTTCAAAAACCTGCTGCTCAAAATCCGTAAACGAAGTGAAGTCCAAAGGCATTTGATGTTTACCACTTCTTAAAAAGTTATAGGTTTCATTAACCAATAATTTAATACGGGGATTTTCCCAAATCCTTGTATCTTTTAAGTTAACAAGTTCAGCCCGGGAATCCTTTCGCAGGGATAAAAACTTCAAACCACAGGATGAAAAAATAACATAAAGTGTATCTGTTTCCAGAAAATCAATAATCTCATTTATTTTTGTCATCATGTTCCCCTTTGTTTCTTTCCCTACATTTTCCCCCTTTTTAATTAAACCTATCCCTAGTTCCATTTTACAAAAACCGGCCCGCCGGTACAGCAGCTTGACCCTGTTTATTACTTCCTCGGGTAACTAAAGTACCATTTGCTTTCAAAACAAGACTATGGTCACCACCAGCTCCAATCGCTACAACATCACTTAAATCTGATACATCACATTGTCCATATTGATTATTACCCCAAGCAACAACTGTACCATCTTCCTTTAAAGCCAGTGCATGTGTTCTCCCGGCAGCAATGGCTACAACATTATTTAACCCCATTGGTACCTCACATTGTCCATTAGCATTTTCCCCCCAACAAACTACTGTGCCGTCCTGTTGTAAAACAATGCTAAAAAATGCTCCCCCAGCCATCGCTACAACATCTCCTAAATCTGGTACATCACATTGTCCATATTGATTATTTCCCCAAGCAACTAAGGTGCCATCTGCTTTCAAAGCCAAATTATGGGCCCCACCTGCTCCAATCTTTACAACGTCACTTAGATCAGGTATATTACATTGCCCATATTGATTATTTCCCCAAGCAATAACTGTACCATCTTGTTTTAAAGCAATACTATGCAGACTCCCCCCGGCAATAGCTTTTACATCCTCTAAATCAGGTACATCACATTCTCCATATTGATTATTTCCCCAAGCAACAACTGTGCC
Organism: Clostridia bacterium; assembly: GCA_012841935.1. Lineage (NCBI taxonomy): Bacteria > Bacillati > Bacillota > Clostridia > Clostridia bacterium. Next base: position 6,094 of record DUTS01000117.1, on the reverse strand, counting down.
ATCTTTTTTTAAAGCTAAATTATGAATTGCTCCTCTAGCAAGTAAAACTACATCAGTTAAATCCTCTGGTAAATCACATTGCCCAAAAGCCTCATGTCCCCAACAAACTACTTTCCCATTATTTTTCAAAACACTATTATGCTCCCACCCTACGGCAAGCCTTTGCCCATAATTTGCCGCTTCATCAAATGTTAAAGGGAAAGGATTAATTCCCTTATTGAAGAAAAAAAAGTAACAACAAATTAAAACCAAAACAACAATTCCTATTTTTTTCATAAGTCATCCCCCCGATTTCTTCATCATTCTGAATACTTTCAATTGCCCACAACTTTTGCAGCGAAAAATTAACCCCCATCACTTAACACCTTTACTAAAAACAATCTCTATTCACATTATTCTACACAAAAAAACATAACCCTTGTTAATTTACCGAAGATAAGCTAAACTTGCACTAACACAACTTAATAGAAAGGTGAAAAAAATGAATCCTAAAATTAAAATTGTTACAGATAGTACAGCCGATCTACCAGAGGATTTTATCCGGGAACATGAAATTAGTGTTGTCCCTCTTTATGTCAATTTCCCGGAAAAAACTTATCGTGATCGGGTAGATCTCACCCCTAGCGAATTTTATCCTTTATTGGAAAAAGCAGGTGAGCAGCTGCCAAAAACTTCGGCACCCTCCATAAATGATTTTCTCCAAACCTATAAATCATTATTAGAAGCCGGACACCAAATTATTTCCATTCATATTTCTTCTGGTCTTAGTGGCACAGCCTCTATTGCCGAAGCTGCCGCTAAAATGCTCAAAGGTAATATTCGCATTTTTGATTCCAAATCAATCAGCTTAGGAATTGGTCTACAAGTAGTCTCAGCCTTGGAAATGGTAAAGAAAAACTTTTCCTTGGAAACTGTTTTTGAAAAACTACACAAAGTACGTGAACAAACTGAAGTGTTCTTTTCTTTAGATACTCTAGAATACCTAGAAAAAGGTGGTCGAATCGGCAAAGTTTCTTCTTTACTGGGAAGTATTCTAAAAATTAAACCTGTAGTTAGAGTAGAAAACGGAATTTACGTGCCTTTAGGTAAAGCTAGAAACCAAAAACAAGCTATCCGCAAAATGGTGGAAAACATGGGTAAAGTTTTAGGAAAAAGAATTCCGCGACAAATTGCCGTTGTCCACGGAGCCGCAGAAGAAGCTGCTTTATGCTTAAAGAACCAAATTGAAACTACCTTTAATCAAAAAGCCGCCTTTTTTGCCGAAACAGGTCCTGTAATCGGTGTCCATACCGGACCGGGCACCTTAGGTGTCGGTTTTACCTATTAAAAAAAGCCTCACTTCGCCAATGAAGTGAGGCCTTTTTTTATCCCTCGTTAAACCCATCATCATTATTTCTATTCTTTAAGGCAATACGTAAACAAACAAATAAACCACCCCAGAGCATTACCGCTCCGATTAGAAACATAATCAATGCACTTAACTTCATAGTTCATTCATCCCTCCTTTATCGGATGGGAATATAGAGATCGGGGCAGCACCTTTACGATAATAAAAGATAAAAGCGAAAACAAAACAGAGAATAAAGGAACCCCAACCAATTAATAGTAAAGCAGAAAGTGGATAACCTTCATAACGGGTAAATAAATTCTGTACCAAGTTTTGCAGGAACATCACACCTAGAACTAAAGGTGTCACAAATTTAATCATAAAGTTCCACCATTTCCCTACCGCAAAATCGGAATATTGATTGGCATGTATACGCAGACTTTCCAAATCGAAGAACCAACCAATCAAAACTACTTCCAAAATTCCGCCTAAAACTATACCAAAGTTGTTAACAAAATAATCGAGAATATCTAAAACATGAAATCCAGCACCAGTGACAAAAACCAAACCAACCGCAAAAGAAATACCCACAAAAATATTTAAAGCCTTTTGTCTAGGCATCTCAAACTTGTCAATTACTCCGGTAATATAAGCCTCGATAATGGAAATAAAAGAGGTAAAGCCAGCAAACACCAATGTAGCAAAAAAGACAACACCAACTACACTTTTTAAAGCCGGCAAGGCACTAATAGCTTCCGGGAAAGCAATAAAAGCCAAGCCAACCCCCCCAGTAGATACATCAGCTACATCAATTCCTTGTACCCCAGCCATATAACCTAAAACTCCAAAAACACCCAAGGCTACAAATAGTTCGAAACCATGATTACTAAAAGCGGTAATAAAAGAACTATTAACTAAATCCGTTTTTTCCGGTAAATAACTAGCATAAGTAATCATAATAGCAAAAGCAATACTCAAGCTAAAAAAGATCTGACTATAAGCAGCTACCCAAACACCGGGTTTAAAAATACTGGACCAATCTGGTGTAAATAAATAGTTTAAACCATCAATAGCCCCTGGTAAAGTTATCCCACGTACAACAATTATTCCCGTTAAAACCAACAAGGTAGGCATAATAACCCGATTTGCTTTTTCAATTCCATTTTTAATTCCTTTAGAAAGAATAAGATAACCGATTAACCAAACTGCTAAAAAAGGAATTAAAACTTGTAATTTTACTCCACCAATTTGCAGAGGTCCTGCAGAAGCCCCTAAATATTTACTATTGAAAAACTCACCAGTATCACTACCCCAGGTTTGTTTCACAGAAAAACCCATATAACTAATCGACCAAGCTACAATAACTGAATAATAGGTAGCAATAAAAAAGGCTACTGCTGCTTGAAACCATCCCAACCATTCCCACTTTTTATTCATCCTACCTAAGGCTGTAGGAGCCCCCCCGCGATACTTTTGTCCAATGGTGAACTCCAAAATTAAAATCGGAATACCGGCGGTTATAATTGCGAAAAAATAAGGTAATAAAAATGCTCCACCTCCATTAGTAGCACAAATATAAGGGAAACGCCAAATATTCCCCAAGCCAACTGCGGAGCCTATAGCTGCAAGTAAAAAACCTGTCTTAGTGCCCCATCGCTCTCGAGCCATTAACCCATCAACTCCTCCTTTTAAAAATTAAGTAAATTAAATTGTATTATAACACCTTCCAGCCCATCTGTCTATCAAGTCAAAAATCATTTTTATCAAAATAGCCCTTATAGCTTGGCCATAAGGACTATTTTTTAATTCTTCAATTCCTTTTCCACAAGGGACCACAATGGCCCACTAAATATTCTTCATCCAATAATTCTATCTTAGTATAATATTTTTTTCTTAAATATATCGCCAAACAGCACTTCACAGCAGTATTCCCGCCATGCTTCAATCTATCCCCCCAAAAGTGAACTTCCCCCAATAAATTCACGTAAAATTGAATTAAGAGGTACATTTTCAGCAGTAATTTCAGGGAAATAGGCTAGTAAACTTAGTAATCTTTGTGCATCTGAATATTCCTTTTCCTCTTTGCTTACTTCACTTAATAATTTCTGTGCGTATTTTTTCAAAACACATAATTCATAAAGTAAGGCTGAATTAAACATAATGTCAGCTTCTTCTTGAAAGGGGAAAATATTTTTTTCTTCACCCCGTCGTACAGAAGGCCATAATTTTAATGTCCCCAAAGCACTTTGTCCGCGAAAGCGATAATCACGCACTATTCTTCTGATTAACCGCGTATCAGTAGTTTGGACCCGATTATGGTCATCAATAGCAATTTGGGTTAAAGCACTAATATAAATCTTATATTTATTTTTTCTTTCTACAGAAGAAGTAAGCCCTTCATTTAAACCATGAATACCTTCAATAATTAAAGGCTGACCAGCTTGTAATTGTATTTTTCTACCCCGCCATTCCCTTTGCCCTGTTTTAAAGTTAAATACCGGTATTTCTATTACTTGACCGGAAATTAGGCTTTGTAAATGTTCATTAAAAAGTTTCAAATCTATTGCTTCCAAAGCTTCAAAATCCGTTTCACCCCATTCATCGATCGGGGTTTCCTCACGATTAACAAAATAATCGTCTAAGGACACGGAAATTGGTCTTAAACCTAAAACTCGTAATTGAATAGCTAAACGCTGAGCAAAAGTAGTTTTACCTGAAGAGGAAGGACCAGCTACTAAAACTAATCTTAATTCATCATGACGACTATAAATCTCATCAGCAATACGTGCTATTTTTTTCTCATGTAGTGCTTCGGCAATATGAATCAACTGATTATATTTAGCCTTTTTTCCTTTACAGCGTTTATATAATCCTGCTAAATTTTCCACACCAAGAATACGCACCCATTCTTCGGATTCCCGAAATACTTGACCTAATTTCGGCAAATTAGGATTAGGTGCCACCTCAGCTAAATTTGTAGGTACGGGAAATCTTAGTAAAAAACCTTTAGCATAGGTTTCTAATTTAAAGATTTTTAATTTCCCCGTATCTGGGGCCAAAAGACGATAAGAATAATTAGAATAAGAACCTGAAGTATAAATACGAATGGGAGACCAATTTAAGTTTTCCAAAAGGGTCACTTTTTCCAAATGACCTTGAGTACTCAAGATTTTAAGAGCAGTTTCCCGACTTAAATCTTGAGGAATAATGGGCTCCTCAGCTTCTACAAACTCTCTCATTTTAGCCTCTAAAGCCATTAAATCTAATGGAGAAATATAATCCATGCCTTTAAATTCACAGTAATAACTTTTACCTAGGGAATGCTGTACCTTTAATTTTCGCTGCGGAAATAAATCATTAACAGCCTGTGCCAAAAGAAAAACTAAACTTTGTCGGTAAATTCTTATCCATTCCGGAGCCTGTGGGCCAATAAATTCTACCCAACCTCCCTTAGTTATCTCTTGATATAAATCAACTAATTCACCATTATATTTAGCGGCTAGAAAAGGACCTTGCCCTTTCTTTTCCCATTTTGCAGCCAAATCCAATAATGAGGTATGAGGCTCTACCTCAACTTTCTGATTCATTATTTTTAAATTTATTACTTTTTGCTTACCGGGCTGCATAAAAACACCCCCCCTATTCAGCCAACACCACTACCTAAATTTAAATTAGACCATTTTCCACAGCGATCTCCCCAGCGGGCAATAACTTCATCATTTTCATAAATCTGCACAACCTCACAAAGGTTAGGGCAACCTTGACACTCAAAACTTGTGGGCCGAAAATTAAATTCCGCTGCCTGCCAACCCTTAAACTTGGTAGGTTTATCCTGAGTAGCCCGCATAGCTAAATAACAACAACCTACAGCACCCATTACATCATAATATTTAGGAATAATTACTTCGGTGTGTAATGTTTTTTCAAAAGCGACCTTAATACCCACATTAGCAGCCACACCGCCCTGAAAAACAACCGGTGCCAAAATTTCCTTACCTTTACCCACATTATTTAAATAATTTCGTACCAAAGCTTCACATAAACCAGCAATTATGTCTTCAACAGAATGTCCTAATTGCTGTTTATGTACCATATCAGATTCCGCAAAAACAGCACAGCGGCCAGCAATCCGTACCGGATTTTTGGATTTTAAGGCCAATTCCCCAAATTGTTCAATTGGAATATTTAAACGTGCAGCTTGCTGATCCAAAAAAGAACCAGTTCCAGCGGCACAAACCGTATTCATGGCAAAATCAGTAACCACACCATCACGAAGTATAATAATTTTAGAATCTTGTCCACCAATTTCAATTATGGTTTGAGCACCAGGCACTAGCTGGGAAACAGCAACCGCATGAGCCGTAATTTCATTTTTAACTACATCAGCTCCTACTAAAACAGAAGATAAATTACGGGCACTGCCAGTAACCCCTACTCCCATAATTTCAACTTGATCTTTTAACTTTTCTCCTAATACTTTTAAACCTTCTTGAACTACTTTAACTGGCTGACCTACTGTTCTTGTATAGATATTCTCTAAAATTTCTCCTTGAGCATCGATAACTACCAAATTTGTACTTACCGACCCTACATCTACACCGAGATAACCCTTTTTCACCAATATTCCTCCCCATTTTAAATTTAAAGAACTTTAGCTAACTTATATTCCCGCCGTTGGCTCAATAAATCAACAAAGGCTTCCAGCCTTGTTTGCATTCCGGCTTTACCCATCATTTCATCTAAGAAAATAGTCATCACCGGTATATC
>DUTS01000116.1 GCA_012841935.1 Clostridia bacterium | reverse complement strand
CTATGGAAGCCGCTGATATTACCCTTTTGGGTGATGATTTACAAGGTGTGCCAGCTAGTATTAAATTAAGTAAGGCTACCATGCGTAATATTAAACAGAATCTTTTTTGGGCTCTATTTTATAATTCCCTGGGTATACCGATTGCTGCGTCGGGATTATTAAATCCCGTTTTTGCAGGTGCCGCTATGGCCCTTAGTTCTTTGACGGTAGTGTTAAATGCACTGCGATTGAGAAATTGGCACTATTGAGGTATTTAATTTTTAAAAAAAATGTGGTAAAATGAGCAGAGGAGGATGGTAGGAAGGAAGGGATTTGACATGTTAATTACCACATTGTTAACTTATAATGCTAAAGTTTATCCACAGGAAATTAGTCTTATTGAACGCGAGCCAGCTAAAAATAGACGGCGGGAGTTAACTTGGCGGGAATTTGAACAAATAGCTAACCAATGGGCTAATGCTTTATTGACAAAAGGTATTAAAAAAGGTGATCGGGTAGCTTTATTAATGACCAATTGTTTGGAATGGCTGCCGGCCTATTTGGGAATTTTAAAAACTGGGGCTTTGGCAGTACCCCTAAATTTTCGCTTTACCGCCAAAGAGATAAAAACGTGTTTACAAACAGTAAAGGCTCGGGCACTGCTTTATGGTCCGGAATTTATGGAAAAAATAGCACTAATTAAACGTGAACTTGATTTCGTCAAGCTTTTCGTAGTTTTGGACGAACAACCACCTGTGGGTGTTTATAGTTTTTGGTCAATGATTAAACAGGCCTCATTTGACGAGCCGCAAATTGAAATTAAGGCTCAAGATGAGGCTGCTCTTTATTTTACTTCAGGTACTACAGGTAAACCTAAACCAATTGTTTTAACACAGGCCAATTTAACAGCAGCGGCTTTTACCGAAAAAAATCATCACCAACAAACTCGCCGTGATAATTTCCTTTGTATCCCCCCTTTATATCATACTGGGGCGAAAATACATTGGTTGGGCAGTCTTTTGGTAGGGGGGAGGGCTGTGCTTTTGCGTGGTGTGAAACCAGAATGGATTCTGGAGACCGTCTTCCAAGAAAAGGTAAGTATAGTTTGGCTTTTGGTTCCCTGGGCACAGGATATTCTGGATGCTTTGGAAAGTAAGAGGCTTCATTTGCGGGATTATCAACTTAAAGGGTGGCGTCTAATGCATATTGGTGCTCAACCTGTTCCACCTAGTTTAATTCAGCGTTGGCGTAGATTTTTTCCTTGGCAGAAGTATGATACAAATTATGGTTTAAGTGAGGCTACTGGACCTGGCTGTATTCATTTGGGAATAGAAAATATTCATAAGGTTGGGGCGATAGGTAAACCTGGTTTTAATTGGCAGGCAAAAATTGTTGACTCTACAGGTCAGCCTGTACCTTTAGGTAAGGAAGGGGAATTAATAATTAAAGGTCCGGGAGTCATGAAAGGCTATTATAAAAATTCACAGGCTACTGCCCAAGTATTAAAAAATGGTTGGTTATTTACCGGTGATATAGCCCGCAAAGATCAAGAGGGATTTATTTATTTGGTGGATCGCAAAAAAGATGTGATAATCATGGGGGGAGAAAACATTTATCCTGTGGAAATAGAGGATTTTTTACGCAGACATGAAAAAATTCGTGATGTGGCTTTGATTGGTTTGCCTGATCAAAGATTAGGGGAAATACCTGCTGCCATTGTAGAGGTAAAGGCTGAAAGTAGGCTTACGGAGGAAGAGGTTTTGGATTTTTGTCAAGCTCTGCCCCGCTATAAAAGACCGCGAATGGTTTTTTTCGATCAAATACCGCGCAATCCTACAGGTAAAATAGAAAAAACGAAATTAAGGAAAAAATATGGGCGAAATGATTATCGTTCCTGGAAATTAGCAAGTGGTGTGCTCTAATTTAGCACACCGCTTTTTTTTGCTCATATATTAATTAAAAGGATCTTTTTGACCATTAAGGGGGTAAAAATGAAAAATTATATTCCTTTACATCAATTATCACTTGGTTCACGAGCACGCATAAAAAATTTAGCTTTATCTGGTCAATTACGTTCAAGAATGCTGGATTTAGGTTTTATTAATGATACTGTTGTTGAAGCATTATATTGTAGTCCTTGGGGTGATCCCTGTGCTTATCAAGCACGTGGTACGATAATTGCTCTGCGGCATGAAGTAGCCGGACAAATTTGGGTGGAACAGTTTTCATAGGAGGAATTAGGTGGTGATCTGTAAAACAGCGGGAATAGTAAAAATAGCCTTGGCTGGAAATCCAAATACAGGTAAAAGTACAGTTTTTAATGAATTGACCGGCTTAAAACAGCATACAGGCAATTGGCCGGGTAAAACCGTGGTTTATAAACACGGTTTTTACACTTTGGACGGGCAAAAGTTTTTATTGGTTGATTTACCGGGTATTTATTCTCTACGGACTAATTCAGCTGAAGAGGAAGTTGCTCGTGAAATGCTTTGTTTTCAAAAACCTGATGTGGTAATTGTTATGGTAGATGCTACCTCTTTGGAAAGAAATTTAATTTTGCTCTTGCAAATTTTAAGTATAACTTCACAAGTAGTAGTTTGTTTAAATTTTATGGATGAAGCCCGAAAGAAAGGAATTAAAATTGAAATAAAAAAATTAGCACACCTATTGGGTGTGCCGGTTGTAGGTACAAATGCCCGGGCTGGGGTAGGTTTGGATAAATTGGTTAAAGCTGTGCATGAAGTAGCCATTAATAAACCTGTTAAGGTCACAGGACCTTTATTTGAGGGAAGAAATTCAGCTGTCGCTTTGGTGAAAAATGCTGAAAAAATAAGCCAAACTGTTCTCACTTTCGAAAAAAAAGATTATCAAGAAAGAGACCGCCAAATTGATCGTCTTTTAACTTCCAAAAAATTGGGGATTCCTTTAATGCTTGTGTTATTGGGACTTATTTTTTGGATTACTATTCAAGGGGCTAATTACCCTTCAAGTGTTTTAATGTATTTGTTAAGTACTGTGGAAAAATATTTATGGTTAATTTCGTTAAGTTTAAATATGCCGATTTGGTTAGCGGAGATTTTAATTTTGGGAGTTTATCGTACTTTGGCTTGGGTAGTAGCGGTAATGCTGCCGCCAATGGCTATTTTTTTCCCCCTCTTTACTTTACTGGAGGATTTAGGTTATTTACCCCGAATTGCTTTTAATTTGGATGCTTTTTTTAAAAAGGCTTCAGCACATGGCAAACAGGCTTTAACAATGTGTATGGGGTTTGGCTGTAATGCTGCCGGGGTAATTTCCTGCCGAATTATAGATTCACCGCGGGAACGTTTAATCGCAATTCTCACTAATAATTTTGTCCCTTGTAATGGACGTTTTCCAACCTTAATTGCTTTGGCGGTTATTTTTTTGGTAGGGAATTGGCCTCAACCGTGGGATAGTTGGGGAGCTGCCTTTATAATTACTTTAGCATTAGTGAGTAGTTTGGGAATTACTTTAATTATTTCTTGGCTATTATCGCGAACAATTTTACGGGGATTACCTACTGGCTTTATTTTAGAATTACCTCCTTATCGGCGGCCACAGGTAGGTCGGGTGATTGTACGATCTATTTTTGAGCGGACACTATTTGTTTTAGCTCGTGCTATGGTGGTTGCCGCCCCGGCGGGAGCTTTAATTTGGCTATTAGCTAATTTTACTCTTGCTGACAAAAGTGTTTTGGCACATTGTGCTGCTTTCCTGGACCCTTTTGCTTGCTTATTGGGATTAGATGGTTATATTTTGCTTGCCTTTATATTGGGTTTACCGGCCAATGAGATTGTCATTCCTTTATTAACTATGAGTTATTTGGCTACAGGTAGTTTGTTAGAACTTAATAGTCTTGCGGCTTTGCGGGAATTACTTTTGGAAAATGGTTGGACCTGGTTAACAGCAATTTGTATGTTTATAATGGTACTCAATCATTTTCCTTGTGGTACGACACTTCTTACCATTCGTAAAGAAACTCAAAGCTGGCTTTGGACAATGGCCGCTTTTTTGATTCCTACTGTGGTGGGCTTAATCCTTTGTTTTTTTATTGCTCAAAGTGTGCGATTTTTAGGGGTGTAGAATATTTATGATTAATATGTTAAACTTAAAGGAATATATGAGTAAGGATTGGGGGAAGGAATCATGCAGCCACCTTATGGGGAGGCAAGGAAACTTGAGTTCGGGCGGGTTTTTACTGAGCATTTATTTAAGATGCAGTATTCAGAAGGACAGGGTTGGCAGGAGGGGCAAATAGTTAAATATGGGACACTTAATTTGGATCCTGCTGCTAGTGTTTTTCATTATGCACAAGAAATATTTGAAGGATTAAAAGCCTATAAAACAGAGGATGGGCGAATTTTATTGTTTCGACCTGAACAAAATGCACGGCGTTTAAATCGTTCGGCACGTAAATTGTGTATGCCGGAATTGCCGGAAAATTTGTTTTTAACAGCATTGCAAGAATTGGTGTATTTGGATCGTGATTGGATTCCTGATCTTCCCGGTACTTCTTTATATATTCGTCCTACTATGATTGCCACTGAGCCTTTTTTGGGGGTTAGTCCAGCAAAAGAATATTTGTTTTATATATTGCTTTCACCAGTAGGGCCTTATTTTAAAGCTGGTTTTAATCCTGTTAATATTTATGTAGAGGATAGTCTGGTTAGGGCCGCGGTTGGCGGTTTGGGTGATGTGAAAACTGGTGGTAATTATGCGGCTAGTTTAAGGGGAAGTATGCAGGCGGCTCGCAAGGGTTTTTCACAAGTTTTATGGTTAGATGCCAAAGAACATCAATATGTTGAAGAAGTTGGGGCCATGAATGTTTTCTTTGTTTTTGGCGAAAAAATAGTTACCCCCCGACTTACCGGTTCCATTTTGCCCGGCATTACTAGGGATTCTGTGATTCATTTGGCACGGGAAATGGGTTATGAGGTAGAAGAAAGACGGATTTCAATTCGAGAGGTACTGAGTGGAATTACAAGTGGAAGATTAACGGAAATGTTTGGTTCTGGCACAGCTGCCGTAATTTCACCTGTGGGACATTTGCATTATCAGAATAAGGATTATTTGATTAATAATGAGGTGGGTGAAATAACGAGCGAGTTTTATGAAAAATTATCTGCTTTACAGTATGGTCAAATTAAAGATAATTTTGGTTGGACTTATGAATTAGGCAAGGGGGATTTATAATGAGAAGTGAGCAAGTAACTGTCGGAATGACTAGGGCACCACACCGTTCTCTATTTTATGCTATGGGCTATACTGAAGAAGAATTGGAAAAACCTTTGATTGGGATAGTTAATTCTCATAATGAGGTGGTTCCAGGTCATTTTCATTTAGATAAATTGGTACAAGCCGTTAAATTGGGTGTGGCTGCTGCTGGAGGTACACCTTTGGAATTTCCGGTAATTGGTCTTTGTGACGGTATTGCCATGAATCACAGTGGTATGAAATATTCTTTGACTAGTCGGGAATTAATTTGTGATTCCATTGAAGTAATGGCTGAGGCCTATAAGTTTGATGGACTGGTTTTGATTGGTAATTGTGATAAGGTTGTACCAGGTATGTTAATGGCGGCAGCTCGCTTAAATATTCCTTCACTTTATTTAGGTGGGGGACCAATGCTGCCTGGAAGTTATCAAGGTAAAAATATTGATTTGATAAGTGGAACTTTTGAAGCGGTGGGTGCCTGTGCACAAGGCAAAATCACAAAAAATGTTTTGGCGGAAATGGTGCAAAGGGCGTGTCCTACTTGTGGTAGTTGTGCTGGTCTTTTTACCGCTAATACTATGAATTGCCTTGCAGAAGCTTTAGGTATGGCTTTACCCGGAAATGGTACTATTCCAGCACCATATGGCCGTAGGTTGGCTTTGGGTAAACAGGTAGGTGCCCAAATCGTGACTTTGGTGAAAAATAATTTGCTGCCGCGGGATATTTTAACACGAGAGGCCTTTGAAAACGCCATTAGCCTGGATATGGCTATTGGAGGTTCAACAAATACGGTTTTACATTTACTGGCACTGGCTTGGGAAGCGGAAGTAGAGCTGCCTTTAGAAATTTTTAATGAAATTAGTATTCGTGTACCGAATATCACTAAGCTAAGTCCAGCCGGGAAACATTATTTGTTAGATTTGGAGGAGGCTGGTGGTATCAGTGCGGTTTTAAAAATATTGGCTGAGGGTAGACTTGTCAATGAAAATACACTGACGGTTACTGGTAAAACTTTGGGGGAAAATGTTGCGGAAAGTGAAGTGCTTAATTCTGAAGTAATTCGTTCATTGGATACCCCTTATTTGTCGGAAGGCGGTTTAGCGGTTTTATGGGGTAATTTGGCTCCAGAAGGGGCAGTGGTGAAACAGTCTGCCGTAGTTCCGGAAATGTTAGTCCATAAAGGACCAGCACGCGTTTTTGAATCTGAGGAAGAGGCTTTTCAAGCTATTATGGCTGGGAAAATTAAACAGGGAGATGTTGTGGTAATTCGCTATGAGGGGCCCCGCGGTGGACCTGGTATGCAGGAAATGCTTAGTCCCACTTCTGCTTTGGTAGGTATGGGGTTAGATAGTGAGGTAGCTCTACTTACTGATGGACGTTTTTCCGGAGGTACACGGGGTGCGGCTATTGGACATATTTCACCTGAGGCAGCTGCACAAGGTCCGATTGCAATTATTGAAGAAGGGGATTTAATTGAAATTGATATGCCTAAACGAAAATTAAATTTATTAGTTAGTGATGTGGAAATTGCTGAGCGAATGAAAAAATGGTCTCCACGTCAACCTAAAATTAGTGATAAATCTTATTTGGCTCGTTATGCTGCGTTAGTAACTTCAGCTAGTAGAGGGGCAGTTTTAAAAAATATTTAGGTTTTATCTTTTCTGCCCTTTTTTCTTGCACTTTTTCTGAAAATATGCAATAATATTGACTAACGGGAATATTTTACTTATGAAAGGAAGATTAACAAGATGCCAAGTTTCTTTAGTGGGTTGCGGAAAAAGTTGGGTAGTGGTGAGGTAAAAAGTGCTGCGGGAAAAACTAGGTGTTCTGAGGAGTATTATCGACCAACGGCGGATTTAAGGGAAAATCTTCTTTTGTTCAAGGAGGAAATAAGGAGAATTAAAGAACAGTATGAACCGTTTAGTTTTGAATATGTCTTTAATGTAGAATTCGGTGAACCCTTAAGTCAAGAGGATTTTTATGATTCCGGGAAAATAAAGGACTATTGTCAAAGAAATCAGGTATCCCAGGAAAAATTAAAGAAATTTAGAGGAGAAAGATTAGAAATTTGGGAAAAGGCAAAGATTGAAATAACACATAGAATTACTTTGGCTAAAGGAATGCTTTTAATCAGGGATAATTGTTGTCCGGATTATTTATTGGAAAGAGCCATCACTTTTGAAAAAATTTATGGTGAACCCGGCAGGGCTTCAGAATTTAAACAGATGTTAGCTAACAAACAGTCTAAGTGGTCTAGAGCAGAGGCAGGTGTGCGGCGTTCGATTTTGGAAAATGTAAGTAAAGAAATTACACTAGAAATAAATCCCTATGGTCGGGAAAGAGTAGTTAAAGGAGATTGGGAAAAATTTATTACAGAATTTGAAAAGAAGTTAACTGAGCGGGGTCTTTCTTTTCAAGATCAAGGTTCGGGAAAAGAATTATGGGAGATTTGGATTGGAATAAAGGAAAAAATGAATGAAGAAAGAAAAAGTTTATCATTGTATCAAAGAAATATGGAAACTGAAAAACGGAGTATCGATGTTCCCGAAAAAGTCACTAAAGAGGAAATTGTCCGTAGTTAAAATAATTCGGGAGGGAAGAAAGGTGAAATACCGGATGAATAATTTGGTCAAGAAATGGGGTAGGAATCTTTTAAGTAAATCAAATCGTGAAGCCGGGATCAGATTTTGGATTAATCAAGAACTGAATAATATTAAAGTGGTTTTTCCGGCTGATTATTTTCAGAAGACTGCAGACTTTACAAAAAATATGGCTTTATATGAAGAAGCTTTAAAGGAAATTAAGGCGGCTTATGCTTATCATTTAGTAGATTTTGTGCCTACAAGTCGCGAGGATTTGGTTAGACGAAAAATTAAGCAAGAAAGCTATTGTCAAAGACATAATTTAAATCGTGAGGATTTGACCATTATTGAGCAAGTGGTTAAAGAAAGGATCGAAGCACAAGCCCGTTTAGCTCAAATTTATGCTTTACTTAGAGATGATAACTGCACTATTTCTGAATTAAAAGAGGCGATAAGACTAGAAGAAAAATTGGGGGTAAATGGTGATTTTGATTTAAATCAACATTTGGCGGCAGCACAGACACATTATGACGAGGTGAATAAAGGTCAAGTAATTAAAATATTATGCAGAAATAGGGCTAAAAGTACGCTAACTTATGGAGTGATGTTTGATATTAAATCTAATGTAGGTTTGACTGATAAAAAAAATAAGCAGCTGCGAGATCAAATTAATTGGACTAAAAAATTAGATTTGTTAAAAAGGGAATTAGCCCAAAAAAATATTTATCTTGATCGGCGTTTAGAGGTTAGTCCCAAACATGAAAAAGTTTTTCTCCAGACTTGGGAAAAAGTAAGTGAAGAAGCGAATGTACGCCGAGGATTTAAACCAATCAAATCTACCTTGAGCATGGAACAGATTAGGCAGGATTTGGCTAGACGTTACCCGGATGCGAAATTTAAAAGTCAATCAGTTTTAAGAATCATGGGACAGAAGTCATTTTTCAAAGTACTTGATAATTGTTTTCGGGAAGAGCCTAGGGATAGATAGTGTAGATAAAAAGGAGGAGAAAAATGAGAAAGTTTTTAACAGATTCACTGCGTAGATTCAGAGGGAAGGCTCCTAAAGAACAAGTAGAAGGTAAAAGTTTTTCGTTAAAGGTGGCTACAGAACCGGAAATCGTGCCTTTGAAATTTGATTCTTTTGATTTAGAGCCTCTAGAAGATTATCGGGCTAACTTAAATTTATATCATGAAGCTCTGGAAAACATAAGGGCCAAATATCGGCCGCGTGTTTTAAAGGCCTTTTATGTTAATGGGGAAGAACTTTTGTCCACAGAAGCTGCACGAAATGATTTTTGTCAAAAAGTTGGGCTTAGATCAGAGGAATTAGAAAAGAAAATCTTAAATTATTGTCAAAAAAATAAAATTCCTTATGAGGAAATGTATTTGCAGAAACCCCTGGAGGATATTGATCCGGAATTAAAGGCCGAATTGGAACAATTGATTGCCGCTGAAATTTATATTGAAAAAACAAAGTTTAGTCTGCGGGATGATAACTTTTTAGCTGATTCACTGCAAGAAAGTGTAGCTTTGGCTATTAAAGTCAAACGTAGTGATGAAGAAATCGCGGCATTACAAAAGGCCGCTGCTGAAGTACAGGAAAAAGGTGTTGGTTTGTTTTTGAAACATAAAGTGAAGGGCAAAATGAACCATACTTTATTGGAAGATTTGGCTCGGGATGTAAATCCTTTAGGGGAAAGAAGAGAATATACCGAAAGTGCAAGTAATTGGCAAAAGAAATTAGATTTATTTGTGGAAAGACTGATGAGGAAAGGTGTTTATTTAAATCAAAAACTGGAAGGTTCTTTAGTTTTTGAACCCGAAATCATGGCCACTTGGGATGAAGTAAATGAAAGCGTAAAAGCTGAAGTTGAACAAAAAAGAAGTTTTGAGCGTGTTTTGGAAGCGGTCTTAAAAAAGCATCCCCAAATAAATTTGGAATATAGGGCGGCTATTCATGATGAACAAACTAAGAGTGATAAAACATCTCAGCCGGCGAAAACTGTGAAGGAAGACAGCAAGGTTTCTCCGCAACAGAAAATGGCAGAAATAAAACTTCAACAAGAAAAGGCAAGGAAAAATAAACAAATTAAGACACCTGGGTTAGATGAGCGAAATTTCTAGAAAGGGGGGAACTGATTGATGAAAAATGAAATTAAGGGGTGTATTAAGGCTTTGGGGAAATTAATTTTTAGTTTAGATGATGTACTTAATGAAGCTGTTGAATTCCCTAAAGAACATTTTCAACCTTGTGCGAATTTAAAAACTAATTTAAAGTTGTTTGCCGCCGCTTTGCAAAAAATTGACGGTAAATATATGGCTCGTAAAGATGAATGCCGGCGGTTGATGGCTCAAGAGGAAGTAGCTTTGGCCAAATGTTTGTGTCATTTTAGGGCAGGTAATTTTTCTATGGATTTACTACAAAAGGCGGTTACATTAGCTGCAGTTTATGGAACTCGCCGTCAGGCTAAAGAAATGAAACGAGAAGCACAAAAGATAGCTTTTCAATATGATTTAAGAAGCCAGAATAAAAATCTGGTTACCGACAGTAAAGCCAAATGGGAGATTATGGAGCAATTAATGGCTGATATTGCACATAATATTAATCCAGCTGATTATCAGCCTGAAGAGCAAATTGCTTGGGAGCAAATTCTTGATAGCTTTGAAGAAAAATTACGGGAAAAGAATTTAGACTTAAAAGGTATGGATTATAATTCCGAAATAGAGGAATTGTTTACTTCTGCACGTGAGGCGGTAGTACCACTTAAATTGGCGGAAAAATTAAAAGAAGTTGCTGTGGAGCGTACTAAAAAACAAAAGACTTTATTAGAGACCCTGGAACGAGGTCGGGAATAAGATTATGGGTGTTGCTTGAAGCACACCCTTATTTTTTTGCCCATAAGGACTAATAAAAATAGAGCCAGTGAAGTTAGAATAATACTACCTCCGGGGGCTAAATCACCATAAAAGGAAATAGTTAATCCTAGTAAAACGGAAATTACACCACTAATTACGGCACTGGTTAGGGTTTTTTTAAACCCTAAGTCTAAAAGTAGGGCGGTTGCTACGGGAATGACCAT
>DUTS01000115.1 GCA_012841935.1 Clostridia bacterium | reverse complement strand
TTAGTTTTACCTAAATCATGCAATAATTGCTCCATTTCTTGTAAACTGAGTTTAGTATTGGCTTTAACTGACATTTTACAAGCGGTATGTGTTAAAAATTCTTTTTTTAAATCTAAACTAGTTGTTCTTCCTTTATTTGTTTCTAGATGTTCTAAAAGGGAATAAAAGAAATCAGGGGGTGAATCTTTTAGCCCAGCAGGTACGGCTCTCAAAAGATAGCTTCCCGGACCAAAATTTTCCAGGATTATACCTAAATCGGTTAACGGTAAAATATATTTTATGACTAATTCCTCTTCAAGTGGTGTTAAATGGAGGGCTGAGGGTTCTAACAAAATTTGACTTTCCAAGGGGCCTTTATTTGCCTGAGCCAACAAACGCTCAAAAATGACCCTTTCGTGAGCGATATGTTGATCAAAAATATAGAGCCCTGCTTCTCCTTCGGCTAAAATAAAGGTTTGATTCAATTGACCAATTACCTTATAAATATTTAAAATTTGACTTACTTCTTTTTTTTCTGGGATAGGTAAATTAGGTGAGATAGCTGTTTTACGAGGAATGGCTTTATATTCCCAATTATAAAATTCCCGGAAAACCGTCTGTGTTTCCTGCAATTTTTTTTTCTGCGGTTTTTTAATTGTAGTCATTTGTGGTATTTTTTGCGGTTTGGATAAGCTCTTACTCAGTATATCCTTAACTTCACTTACTAAACTTGGATCGCGCAGACGTACTTCTAATTTACTGGGGTGTACATTTACATCAATTGTGGCGGGATCAAGGGTTAAATGTAAAAGTACATAAGGAAATTGTCCTTTGGGAAGTAGATATTCATATCCTTGTTCAACTGCTTTTAAAAGTTCAGGTGAATGAACTTGACGTTGATTAATAAACAGAGTGATTGCTTTACGATTAGCCCGTGAACAAGTAGGTTCGCTTAAAAGTCCTTTAAGTGAGCCTGTGGAAAGATCGCCCTTAATTTCAACTAAGGCATCTTTTACTCGTCGACCATAGTAATATTCCATTAAATCTGCTGCTGAACGAATGCCAGTTGTATTTAAACGTATTTCATTATCCTGTTGAAAAACAAAGTCAATTTGGGGATGGCCCAAAGAAAATTTCATCAGAATATCATAGATTAAACCACTTTCATAGCCAGGAGCACGTAAAAACTTTTTACGTGCTGGTGTATTAAAAAAGAGCTCTTTTACACTGACTGTAGTACCTATGGGAATACCTACTGGTTCACAAGCAAGTCTCTTTTTCCCTGAAATTACTAGTTTTGTCCCATAATTATCCTGGGGTTCACGTGATAAAATTTCTACTTTGGCTATGGCAATGATACTCGGCAAGGCTTCACCCCGAAATCCCAAACTCTGTAAATGATTTAAGTCACTTAGCACCTCTATTTTACTAGTAGCATGACGCTTTACAGCTAATAGTAAGTTTTTTGGGGACATACCTAAACCATTATCACTTACTTTAATCTCCTTTAGTCCTCCTGCCTTTACTTCCACGATAATTTTTTGGGCTTGAGCATCTATTGAATTTTCCACTAATTCCTTTACTACTGAAGCCGGTCTTTCGATTACTTCTCCGGCCGCAATTTGATTAGCTGTTAATTCATCTAAAAGATGGATTTTAGACACAATCTTCTCTCCCCTTTATTTGCTTTCCTGTATATAAAGATCATTTTTTTTATCTTGCAAATAATAAAGATCATATAATTTTTCTTTTTGTGCCTTATGCCAGAGACTAGCACCTTTTTCTTCACACTGGGGACAAGCATAAAGGGGTATACTTATTCCTTTTAAAGAATAATCACGTCCATATCCCCGTCTGCTTTGTGAAATTACCTGATAAAGACCTGGACAATCTGGGCAGTAAAATACGGATTCCTGTTGTTGCTCACGAATATTGTCTGTATCATAATAATGATGTTTATTTGTAGTATATACTTTTTTTCCGGCAAATAGTTCCTCTTTACTTGGCGGGATTTCCGACATTTTTTTCTGCCAATAGATAATTATTTCATCAATATATTGACTTACACTTTTTGCTTGTTTTAACTTTTCTGCCTGGCCCTCTGGTTCGACTACAAAACTATAATTTAAATTAGCCAAGGCCAATAAAATTCCTAAATTAACATATGGTAAGGCGGTTTCGATGGCATAACCACCTTCTAATACAGCCAAATCAGGTTTTAATTCTTTGGTTAATTGAGCATAGCCTTGACTACTTACTAACATATTGGCTAGGGGATCAGTAAAATGATTATCCTGTCCGGCTGAATTAATAATTAATTCTGGTGCAAAATCATCTAAAATAGGTTTTATGATTTCTCGCCAGACTTTTAAAAAACCTTCATCGGTAGTGCCTGGAGGTAAAGGAATATTAATGGTTTTTAAATAGGCCCCTGGTCCTCCGGTTTCATTGACAAATCCAGTTCGCGGATAAAGGGTGCGTCCATCTTGATGAAGCGAAATAAATAAAACATCAGGATCATGATAAAAAATATCCTGTGTTCCATCACCATGATGTACATCAGTATCTACTATTACTATCTTTTTTATTTTGTATCGCTGTCGTAAATATTCCACTAAAATTGCCTCATTATTAATATTACAAAACCCACGATTACCATGGACTACTCGTAAAGCATGATGTCCAGGAGGTCGGACCAAAGAAAAACCATTTTTAATTTCTCCAGTCATTAAGGCATCAGCTAATTTTAGGGCACTGCCAGCAGAAATGAAATGTGCTGTGGTGGTTTGGGCGGCAATATCTGGTACACAAAAATGTACCCTTTGGATATCTTTTTCCTCGGCCAAGCGCGGTGTATATTCAACAATTTGTGGATGATCTAGGATACCTTCTTCGAAAATTTGATCACGTGTATAAAGTAAACGTTCCTCACGTTCCGGATGAGTGGGACTAATAGCCAAATCAAAAGCCGGAAAAAAGATTATACCAGTTTTATGCATTCCTTTCCGCCCCCTTTAAAAAAGTCTTTATTCCGGGCACAGTTTGCAGGCCTATTTGAAAAATCCTGCCCCTTGTTTCCCAACCACGTACAATGTTAAAACCTTCGGCATATAATATTTCTAATGATTCAGTAGGATCCAAATGCCAATCTTGGGCTGCCTGCTGAAAAAGTTCGCGGGCAAATTTTTTGGCTTCATCAATATTTCTTAATTTATGGGTTAAATCACCTTGTAGTCCCCCCAAATTGGTAGTATAGATTTTTTGTTCTGTGTCGATAAACAAATCCATGATTAAAGTAGTTTTAGCTAAGGCGGCTCCAAGGGCATTGGCGACTTCCGCCAAAGGGGGTACAATTATTTGCCAAGCTTCTTTTTCTTGCCAATATTTCCCTATGCCGCTAGCTGGGCCTCCTAAACAAATTAAGATACGCGGTCGTTCCTTTTGTGGGGAAAGTACTTGCCAGATACGATAAGCTGGTTCTTCCTCCCAGGATTTAAACATTTCGGCTAATTTTAGCTCTATTTTTTTAATTACTTTATTCAAGACTAATTGAGCAAATTCTTTAGAGGTAAGATTTAATTCTCCGGATATTTTTTCAATTGCCACCACTACGCTTTCAGGTGTCCCTAATTTACTATAACCACTATAAACGAGGATATCACTGATCGTTAATTTTGGACCACCTAAGCAAAGTGCCTGACCTTGACGAAAGCCAAAACTTAATTTTCCGTTTTTTATTTCTAATGGTGTATCACCACCTAAAGCTAAAGAGGCCATTGCTAAAGAACGAACTGGTAAGGGATATTTTTTTATAAAAGCACCTTGGGAACTTAATAGGGGTTTTCCAGCTAATAAAAGAGCCAAATCAGTTGTAGTCCCTCCCATATCAATAACCACAGCAGTGGTATTTTCACCAGTACAAGCTAAAGCTCCCAACGTGCTTGCCGCTGGTCCAGAAAAAATTGTTTCCAGAGGGAACTTTAGGGATGTATCTAAAGGTAGGGTTCCCCCATCAGCTTTTAAAATATTAACAGGACAGTTTAAATTTAATTTTTGTAGTGTTTTAATGATCTTTTCTCGAAATTGATAATTAGCTTCCTGGGTTGTTAAAGTATAGTAGGCTCCATTGCTTCTTCTTACCCAATTTAATAGTCCACTAACTTGGTGGCTAGGTATAACTTTTAGTTCAGAATATTTTTCCCGAATAAATTCAACTACTTTTAATTCTAGATTTGGATTACGCTGACTAAATTTACCGGCAACAACTAAATGAGTTATTGCCTGCTTTAAAAAATACTCTACTGCTTTTTCTACGGCAGACCAATCGATAGACTCAATAACTCTTCCTCGGTAGTCAATTGCCCCTTTTAAAATTTGTAGAGGACAAGCAAATTTTAATTGCTGAGGATCAGCTCCTGGCCCTGGAAAAAGGAGCATTCCGGTTTTGGCCAATTTTTCTTCCATAATTAAATTGGTAATTAAAGTCGTACTTAAAGTAATTTGCTTAATTTTACTTGGTTCCCAATCTTTTATAAGTTGGGTTAAAGCATTTTCTATGGAATGTGAAATTATTTTTTGAGTGGGAACCTTAATGGACTTAATTACCTGTTGTTGATCACACAAAACCCCATCAGTATAAGTTCCGCCAATATCAATACCTATTAACAAATTTCCCCCTCCTTTTTAATATCTTCTTGCAATTGATAAAGTACGTTCATTGCCTCTAAAGGTGTCATGGCTAAAAGATCCAAGTTTTGAATACGTACTAATAATTCTTGTCCAAGTTGTAAAATTGGATCAGGTTCTTCGCGTATAAATTCGGCTTTCGTTAATTTATGGGGATTGATTTGTGTACCTTTTTTTTCTTCGAAATTAGCCAGGATTTCCCGGGCCCGCTGTACTACTACTTCTGGTAAACCAGCAAGTCTAGCCACGTGAATCCCATAACTTTTATCAGTGGCTCCGGGAATAATTTTATGTAAAAATATTATTTCTTCACCTTTTTCTTGTACAGCTACAGTCAAATTTTTAATACTATCGTAAAGTTCACTAAGGGCAGTTAATTCATGAAAATGGGTAGCAAAAAGTGTTTTGGCTTGTAGTTCCCTAATTAAATATTCACTAATAGCCCAAGCCATACTTAAACCATCACAGGTACTAGTGCCGCGACCTACTTCATCCAAAATAACTAAACTATGGGGGCTGGCATGATTTAAAATATTGGCTACTTCATTCATTTCCATCATAAAGGTACTTTGACCACTACGCAAATCATCACTAGCACCTACACGTGCAAAAACACGATCTCGTAAAGAAATGACCGCCTCACGTGCAGGTACAAAACTTCCCATCTGAGCCATAATAATGGCTAGGGCGATACTTCGACAATAAGTACTTTTGCCGCCCATATTAGGACCTGTTAAGATATAAAAATTAATAGAATCCGGCATAGCCAAATCATTAGGTACATACTCACTTTTTGATAATACTTTTTCCACAAGGGGATGTCTTAAATCGGAAAAATTAAAATAATTTTTTTTGGCTTCTAAAAGCTGGGGGCGTACATAAGAATTTTGGACAGCCACTTCTGCCAAAGACTGTAAAACATCAATTTGAGCCAGAGCATAAGCTGTTTTTTGCACACGTTGGACTTCCTTACCTATTTTTTTCAAGAGCTCCTGATAAGCTTGTTCTTCTAAAGGCAGTAATTTTTCTTCAGCTTCTAATACTTGATTGGCTAATTCTTCTAATTCTTCGGTTAAATACCGTTCACTATTAGCTAAGGTTTGTCTTCTTTTAAAATATTCGGGAACTAGGCCCAAATTGGCTTTAGTGACTTCAAAATAATAGCCAAATATTTTATTGTAACCAATCTTTAGCGATTTTATACCTGTCTTTTCTTTTTCGCGAACCTCTAATTGAGCTATCCATTCCTTGCCTTGTTTGCTTACCTTTCTAAATTGATCAATTTTTTGATTAAACCCGGCCTTAATTACTCCCCCATCCTTTAAATTAAAGGGAGGATTATCTACTAAGGCTAAATTTAAAAGTGAAACCAGATCCTCAAGTGGATCTAAATTGTCATTTAAAAATATTAAGTAGGCTGCTTTAGTCAATTGATTCAAAATTGTTTTTAGTGCAGGTAAGATGGTCAAGGAGTTTTTTAAGGAAAGTAATTCTTGGGGGTTTGCTCGTCCATATAAAACACGAGTCATTAATCTTTCCAAATCATAGACTTCTTTTATTAGTTCACGTATTTCACACCGCTGTGACCAGTTTTCTGTTAAAATTTCAACAGCATCTAAACGTTCTTCTATTTTCTTACGGTTAGTTAAAGGTTTTTGCAGCCATTGACGCAGTAATCTAGCTCCAGAAGCAGTTTTAGTTTTATCCAATAAATCTAAAAGACTACCTTTCACATCTTGGGAACGAAGTGTTTTTATAAGTTCTAAATTTTGTATAGTAGTAGTATCTAAAGCCAAATATTTTTCTGGATAGTAAACTTGTAATTTTTTTATTTGTCGTGGTACCGATTTTTGTGTTTCTAAAAGATAATCCCAAATGGCAGCCGAAGCAGCTAAAGCTGGTCTCATGTTTTGGCAGCCGAAAATTTCTAGTGATGGTACCTGAAAATGTTCACATAGAATCTGTTGCCCTCTAGTAATGTTAAAAACGGTCTCTTCGGATTTGGTTAATAACGTATTTTCCAAACAAGCCAAAATTTGTGTAAATTGTGTTTGTTGTTTTTGTGAAAGTAAAATTTCACGTGGTTGTAAACGGTATAATTCGTCTTTTAAAACTTGTTGGCCTTCGGATTTATTAAACTCGCTTAGCCAAAACTCTCCTGTGGATACATCACAAAAGGCTAAGCCATAATTGGTCCGGTGTTCATATAAAGCAGCTAAAAATGTACTTACACTTTCTTCAACAATCTGTGGTTCTAAAACAGTTCCTGGGGTTACTACTCTAACTACTTCCCTTTTAACAATTCCTTTGCTTTCCTTAGGATCTTCAACCTGCTCACAGATGGCAACTTTGTAGCCCTTTTTAATTAATTTAGCTAAATAACTATCAACAGCATGGTAAGGCACCCCACACATCGGGACGCGTTTTTCCCTACCGGCATCACGGCCGGTTAAAGTAATATCTAGTTCCCGAGCCGCTAAAATGGCATCAGAACCAAACATTTCATAAAAATCACCTAAGCGGAAAAAAAGAATGGCTTCGGGATAACGATTTTTAATTTCTTGATATTGTCGCATCATTGGGGTTTGTCCCAACATACTCTTCTTTTCCCCCTCCTGTTACTACTTTACCTTTTAAAATCCAAGTCTGTGGTTCGGTAATTTCTACTTGCACAAATTTACCTATTAAATTCTTTTTCCCTATAAATAAAACTGTCTTATTAGTTTCACTTTTACCTTCTAAAACACTTGTTTCCTTTTTGCTAATTCCTTCTACTAAAATTTCAATAATATGTCTTTTAAGGCTTTCATTAATTTCTTTACTTATTTTATTTTGGATTAGCATTAATTCTTGTAAACGAGCTTTTTTAATGTTTAAAGGAATTTGATCTGGTAATTTGGCAGCAGGTGTTCCTGAACGTGTAGAATAGATAAAGGTAAAAGCTGAATCAAAACGTAATTTCTTTACTAATTCAAGTGTATCTTTAAAGTCCTCATCACTTTCACCTGGAAAACCTACGATTAAATCAGTGGTGATGCTTGCTTGAGGCATCAGACGGCGTATTTCTTGTACTAATTTTTGGTAATCTTCTCCTGTATAACCACGCCCCATTTTACGCAAAATCCGGTTACTACCTGACTGTAATGGTAAATGAAAATGTTTACATACTTTATCTAATTGACTGATGATCTGGATTAATTCTGGTTTGAAATCACGTGGATGAGAAGTTAAATAACGAATTCTTTTTAAACCCTGAATTTCATTTACCTTTTTTAAAAGTTCTCCAAAGGAAAAAGGTGGAATTAAAGTTCGTCCATAAGAATTTACATTTTGCCCTAATAATAATACTTCTTTCACACCATCATCTACCAACTGGCTGATCTCTTTTAAAATATTTTCGGGTTGGCGACTTTTCTCCCTCCCCCGAACATAAGGTACAATACAATAGGTACAAAAATTATCACAGCCATAAGTAATATTTACTAAAGCTTTAAATGGCTTTTCCCTTATTTTGGGCAGATTTTCCACAATTATTTTTCGATCTGGTAAAATTTGAACTTGTGGTTCTTTGGTTTTTAACACCTGATCAATTAAAGTTATGATTTGTTCTAAATTATGAGTACCAAAAATCAAATCAACATGTGGTGCCCGCTGACGTATTTTTTGAGGCATATTTTTCTGCTGAACCATACAACCACATACCCCAATCATTAAATCAGGTTTTTGTTTTTTAAGTTTTTTTAATTCACCGATCTGACTTAAAGCTTTGTTTTCCGCTTTTTTGCGGACACAGCAAGTATTAAAAAGTATTAAATCTGCTTTATCTATACTAGTGGCTGCTTGATAACCTTTTTTAACTAGTAAACCGGCTAAAATTTCACTATCATGTTCATTGGCTTGACAGCCAAATGTAATTATAAAATAGGTTTTTTCCATATTTTCATCCCTCACTATTATAGTATATCATAGATTTGTTCTTATTAACTTTATCATCTGTTAATCACCGAAAAGTCCTTTAATTTGCGGTAGTGATTTTAAAAGTGCCTGATAACCACAGTTAATTAAAGATTCCATAGCTCCTAAATTAATCGGTCCAATGTTTACTTGAGGTGAGATAAGTAAATCCGCAGAATACATACTAGGTTGTGTAATTTGATAAATCATTAAATCCAATGCTTGTAAAGTTATCTCCCAAAAGTTTTGGACATTAGGAACTGGTTCCCCACCATAGCCGAGATTAACGGCTATGACTTTTTTAGCACCTAAAAGTCGTGTTATTTCTACTGGTAAATAAGCTCTAATCCCTCCATCAACTAAACATCTTTTTTTGATTATTTTAGGACAAAAAATACCAGGTAGGGAAATACTAGCCCGCATTGCAGCAGCTAAAGTTACGTCGGAAAAAAAATGATAATCAGGTCGTCTTAAAAGTCGTCTATCACTAGAGGTAAAAACTATAATCTCACTATTATTGATATCAACCGCGGTAATTGCTAAAGACAATTTTAATTCATTTAATTTAATGCCCCTTGTTAATTCAAAAAAATATTTCTCAAGGCGTTTTCCTAAAATAAGTCCGCTATTTGTCGGCTTTTTTCCTTTAAAAACCTTGCATAAAGAGCTGATAATTCCCCAATAATTTAAATCGAAAAGATCTTTATTTATTTTTTTTGCTAAATATTTAATTTCTTGGGGAGAATAACCATAAGCATATAAACCTGCTACCAGTGAACCAGCACTGGTTCCAGCTATAAAAGCAGGCTTAAGGTTAATTTCCTCCAAAGCCTGTAAGATTCCTATATGTACTGCCCCCCGTAGACCGCCACCTGACAAAACTAGTCCAAAACTCATTTTTATCACCCTTTTAAACATTATATGTTTTTCTGGGGAAGGAGGCCGTAATTATTAAATATAAAATCTTAATTATTAGTTTGTTTATTTCATTAATTTTTAGCCCTTTAGTTTTGGCACAAGAAAAAAAGGCACCACAGGGAGAAATAACTCTTTTGATTGATACTTTTCGTTTTCGATTAATAGTTTTTGATGATCAAGAACCTTATGCTCAATTTCCCGTAGCTATAGGTAAAGCACGCACTCCATCTCCCATCGGACACTGGAAAATTATCAATAAAGGCGTAAATTGGGGCAGTGGTTTTGGTACACGTTGGTTAGGTTTAAATGTACCTTGGGGAATTTACGGTATTCACGGTACTAATAAACCAGGTTCAATTGGTACCATGGCTAGTCAAGGTTGTTTTCGTATGTTTAATCATCATGTAGAGACACTATATCCCTGGATTAAAATCGGTACACCGGTAATTGTTATTGGTAATCCTTTTAGTTATCAATCTGGTGGGATGAAAAATTTAAAACCTGGTGACAAAAATAGTGCCCTTACTTTAATTCAAGAAAAATTATGGCGCCGAGGTTTTTATGATGGTTCTGCTGATGGTATTTTTGGACGCGGTACCAAAAAAGGTGTTCAGCAATTACAAAAGGCCCACGGTTTACCAATTACGGGAAATTTGGGCCAGATAGAATATCGCTGTTTGGGAATTATTAATTAAAAGAGTGCCATTTGGGGCACTCTTTTTTAAATAGCCTGCCAGTGTGAATCCCTTATAGTTTTTGAACCAGTTTCAGCTACTACTTTAATTTGTCGCCGTGCAGGATTTAGCATTCCTTGTAATTTGATTTTTTCCCGTGTAAAAAGATTTAAATAATCAACAATTTCTTGGGTAATCTTTTCACCCGGACAAATTAAAGGAATCCCGGGTGGGTAAGCCATTATCATTTCCGAAGAAATTTCACCAATTGCCTCCTCAAGGGATAATGATTTGCCTTGGGCAAAAAAGGCTTCACGCGGTGTTAAAACCATTTCCGGTAATCGAGGCAAAGGTAAAGCATATTTTACCATTTTTTTTAAAGGTCTTGATTTGGCTAAATCTTTTAAACCCCTGACTAACTTATTTAAGGTTTCCGGAGTATCACCAATACTAACTAAAGCCAAAATATTAAATAAATCCGCTAGCTCAACTTGTATCTGATAATTTTTTCTTAAGATTTGAGCAAACTCATATCCTGATAATCCTAATTCCCTAACATTAACTACAATTTTTGTGGGATCAAAAGCAAAACATCCCGGTTCACCGATAATCTCTTCCCCAAGTAATACTAAACCATCAATTTCTCGAATTGCTTTTCTAGCCTGTTGAACTAAGGTATACATTTTATTTGCTAATTTTTCACCCTGTAGAGCCAATTGTTTACGAGCAATATCTAAAGAAACCAAAAGCAAATAAGAAGGACTGGTAGTTTGTATTAAATTTAACATTGTTCTTAATTTTGCCGGATCTACCAACTTACCTTGTTGTAACAATAAAGAACTTTGAGTTAATGAACCACCCAATTTATGAGTACTGCTTGCTACCAAATCAGCTCCAGCTGTTATTCCACAGATAGGCAAACGGGAATCAAATTTTAAATGGGCCCCATGAGCTTCATCTATCAAAACAGGTTTGCCAAAGGTATGCACTAATTTAATAATAGTTTCTAATTCAGAAGCTGCTCCATAATAGGTAGGATTAATTAAAAAGACACCTTTAGCTTCTGGATGTTCCTTTAAGGTTTTTAATACTGTTTCTGGTTTAACACCCATGGCTATACCCCAAAAAGTATTAATTTCTGGTTCCAAATAAACTGGTTGAGCACCACTTAAAATTAAACCACTAATTACGGATTTGTGCATATTTCGTGGAATAATAATTTTATCTCCAGGTTGACAAACACTCATAATCATGGCCTGAATACCAGAAGTAGTACCATTAACTAAAAAATAGGCATTTTCAGCTCCATAAAGTTTGGCAGCCAAAGTTTCGGCTTCTTTAATTACCCCTTCTGGGCGACTGAGAAAATCAAGATCTTCCATACAGGCTAAATCTAATTTTAAACAAGATTCACCTAGCAGTTTTGCCATTTCCAAATTACCTTGTCCTTGTTTATGACCTGGAACATGAAAAGAAGTTGTCTGTTCAACCCTATAATTTTGCAGAGCATCATAAATTGGTAATTTATTCTGATTTAATGATTTTTGCGTCATTTAGTGTCACCACTTTCTTTTAACTATTTAACCAGGACTTTGATAACGAAATAATTTAACCATATTTTGTTCCCTAATGCAATAATTATTTTTTTCATATTTAACAATACTATGGATACAGCCGAAATATTATTGTGAAAGAAGTGAAAAAATGACCTCCAAAGGCAATAACATGGGAATCGATTTGGGAACAGCTAATGTATTGGTATGTATAAAAAACAAAGGTGTTATCGCTAATGAACCTTCGGTAGTGGCTTTTCACACGATAAGTGGTGATCTTTTAGCCGTAGGTAAAACTGCCTATGAAATGATTGATCGTACCCCTCATAATGTTATTACTATCAGACCATTAAAAAGTGGGGTGATTGATGATTATCAAACTACCAAGGTACTTCTTAAATATTTTATTAGTAAAGCTAAAAAAGGGTTGGGCTTAATTAAACCTAAAGTATTAGTAAGTGTTCCCTTAGGAACAACCCAAGTGGAGAGAAAGGCAGTGCGTGAGGCCGCCATTCAAGCTGGGGCCCGTGAAGCTAATTTAATTAAAGAACCAATTGCCGCAGCCATCGGTGCAGGCTTATTAGTTGATGAAGCTTTGGGAAATATGGTGGTTAATATTGGAGGAGGAAATACGGAAGTAGCCATTATCTCTTTAGGTGGCATTGTAGTGGGAAAATCTATTCGACTTGGTGGTGATTCTTTAAATCAGGCCATCATCAGGGGTATTAAAAGACAGATAAACTTGGAAATAGGCAATCATACTGCCGAACAAATAAAGCTTGAATTTGGTTATGCCTGTAATCCCCCTATTACCAAACATAAAATTAAAGGACGGGATTTGGCTACAGGTCTGCCAACGATTCAAGTAATAACGGCTGAACAAATCAGTGAAATTCTTATTGAACCAATTAACTCAATTATTGAAGCGATTCAAGTTACTTTAGAAAGAACACCCCCGGAATTAGCTGCAGATATCATGCAAATGGGATTAACCCTAACCGGAGGTGGTTCTCTACTTAAAAATCTTGATCAGGCAATTCATACTGCCTTAAAAATCCCTATTTTACTTGCTCCTGATCCTTTAACTAGTGTAATTAATGGTATTACACAAACCTTCAAAAATGGTAAATATCTACAAAAATCAATTACCTAAACATTTTTCTAAACAAATCAGCAGTTGCTCCCTAAACTTTCGAGGGGGTACGGTAATTCTTAACCAATCTTCTAAACCGAAAGAAGTCATTTTTCTAACCAATATTCCCTCCTTTTTTAGTTTTTCCCAAACTACAGGGGAGTTTTTGATATTTATTAAAATAAAATTTGTTTGGGAGGAAAGTACCCTCAGACCCTTTGGGGTCAATTCCCGAATCAGATACTCGCGTTCTTCACAAGTTTCTTTTATTACCCTAGTCAAATACTTCTTATCTTGAAAAGCTACATAAGCAGCTTCTTGAGCTAAAGTATTAACATTATAGGGGGGGCGAACCTTTTCTAATTGTCGAATCGTTTTTGTTGCAGAAACAGCATAACCAACACGTAAACCGGCTAAACCATAGGCTTTGGAAAAGGTACGTAAAATCACTAAATTAGGATATTTTTTCACTAATTTTCGTGAACAAGGAAAATTTTCGGCCTGCACATAATCTATATAAGCCTCATCTAAAATAATTAAAGTTTCCTCACCTACTTTTTTTAAAAAATTCTCTAATTCCTTTTCGGAAAAATAAGTACCAGTAGGATTATTGGGATTACAAAGGAAAATCATTTTTATTTCCGGTGTTAAAAAAGGTACTAAAGAATCTAATTTTATTGCTAAATTTTTTTGGGGTACCTCAATAATTTGCCCACCGACAATTGTTACCGCAATACCATAACTACTAAATGTTGGGGTAGGAATAATAACTTTTTCACATGGATCTAAAAAAGCCGCTGTCAACATAAAGATTAGTTCATCGGCACCATTACCTAAACATAAATTGCTCGAAGAAAGACCCCAAAATTCGGCTAAAATGTTTTTTAATTTTCCACCAGTTCCATCTGGATAGAAATTTAATCTCTCTAAATTATTTTGTAAATAAGCCTTTAACTTTGGAGTTGGACCCCATAAACTTTCATTAGATGCTAATTTGAGAATAGGCTTACCCAATTTTTTTTCTAATTGTTCTAATGTTAGTCCTGGATCATATGGTACTAAATTATCTATTTTGCTGCGCATTTAAGAACCTCCATTTCTACCCCGATTTTACCATATCTTTTATTTGCTGTCGCTTCCTGCAGAGGGAAATTATAAAAAAACTGCTTCGTTTTTTAAAACGAAGCAGTTTTTTATAATTGTGGCTCCTGATTTACGTATTCAGATTTTTCCTCTCCAGACACAGTCTTTTCTTTTTGTCGAGCTGATTCAAGTTTCGCAGCTAAACTATTATGTTTAAGTTCATTTTGCTTAATTTTTTTCTGCAATTCCGCATATAATTCTCTATTTTTAATTAAGGCCATTTCTAATTTAGTTGTAATTTCGAATCCATCATAAGGAAAGTACTTATCTTTTAAATTTAAATATTCATTAAAGGATTCTTCATCTAAGGGTTCATCAATTATGGAAATTAGAAATTTTTCTTCTTCTAATTCTTTAGGTGATAATCTGACTAAACGTCTAAGATTCCGATTATCATTAAAAATATTAGAGACTCTTTCAGTATATTCCTGTTCCTTGAGTAAATCGGCAATCAATTCCGGCCAGATTCTAGCTAATTTTACACTGGGTCCCTCTTTTAGCCGAACCTTTTCTAATATTTCCCTTTTCTTAGCGGCTAGAGTATCAAGATAAGCACGATTTAAAAGTCCATTGGAAACTCTAGGATGATATAGGTTCTTACTTTTTAGTTTGCGCAGTTCTTCCATCATGTCTTCTAATAATGGTTTTTCGAAATCAATCCACTTATCCCTTTGACATATTTCTCGAAATAATCTTTCAAAAATATCCGGCAACTCCTCATCTCCTTATCTATTTTCTGAAGCAAATTATAGCATATATTATATATTAATGCAAATGTTCAGAACCGCATCTAGACTACTGTAAATTTAAAAAAGGGCCGTTCAGCCCTTTTTTAACTTCTAGCAGCCCCATCTACAGATAAAAT
>DUTS01000114.1 GCA_012841935.1 Clostridia bacterium | reverse complement strand
CGAAGTTAAGCCCTTGGACTGTTATATCAAACAGCGGTAGGTTTTATCCGAAACTGGACAGGAAGAACAGGGAAACAAACAGAACTTATAGAGTTTTATAAGGTTTTGGCAACGGTGTATCTTTTGGAACTTTTTTTGGATACCGCAAATTTAGCAGAAATTAAAGCCGCGGCTGCTTATGGGGTAATTTCTGGGGTAACGACCAATCCCACATTGGTAGCACGGGAAAAAGGGGAATTTGCGGATTTGGTGGCTGAAATTATTAAATTGATCCCTGGACCGGTAAGTGCGGAAGTGTTGGCTGAGGATACGGAGATGATGTTAAGTGAGGCCCGCCAATTGGCTCAAATCGGAGCTAATGTGGTGATTAAAATTCCGCTTACACCTGCTGGGGTAAAATGTTTGCCTATTTTAGCTGCTGAGGGAATAAAAACTAATGTTACGTTAATTTTTTCATTAAATCAGGCTTTGTTGGCAGCACGTGCTGGAGCTAGTTTTGTCAGTCCTTTTGTGGGCAGATTAGATGATATTGGCTGTAATGGACTTAGTTTAGTGGCTCAAATTGCCGAAGTCTATAATTATTATCAATTACCTACTAAAATTATTGCTGCTAGTATCCGCCATCCTGCTCATGTCGAAGGGGCTGCTTTGGCTGGTGCCCAAATCGCAACACTTCCCTATTCGGTACTGCAAAAAATGTTTGTTCATCCTTTAACAACAATCGGGTTAGAACAGTTTGCACGTGATTGGCAAAAGGGGATAAAATAGGGATAGAAGAGGAGGAGAAAGAGGATGACCACTGAAAGACTATGTTCAGTAATGAAACGGGAACTGGCTTTGGAATTTGCCCGGGTAACCGAGGCGGCGGCAATTGCTTGTGCACGCTGGTGGGGGCGTGGTGATCGCAATTCGGCGGACCGTGCCGCGGTAACAGCCATGCGGCGTATGTTTGATACAGTAAATATTGACGGAATAGTAGTAATCGGGGAAGGGGAAAGAGATGAAGCCCCCATGCTTTATATTGGGGAAAAAGTGGGTAGTGGACAAAATATTCAGGTTGATGTGGCTGTTGATCCCTTAGAAGGTACTAATTTGGTAGCTAAAGGGTTAACTGGTGCTATTTCCGTTTTGGCCGTGGCTCCCAAAGGTTGTCTTTTGCATGCTCCGGATATGTATATGGAAAAAATTGCGGCAGGCCCTGCTGCGGTGGGTAAAATAAATTTAAATGCTACTGTAAGTGAAAATGTTAGGGCTGTAGCCCAAAGTTTAAATAAAACGGTACAAGATGTTACAGTAGTGGTTCTTGATCGTGATCGACATCGTAAAATTATTGAGGAATTAAGAACTATGGGTGCCCGTATTAAGCTAATTACTGATGGAGATGTTTCGCCTGCGGTGGCTACTTGTATTCCTGGTTCGGGAATTGATATGGTTTTAGGAATTGGGGGTGCCCCAGAAGGGGTTTTGACTGCAGCGGCTTTACGCTGTATGGGGGGAGAATTTCAAGGCAGGTTATGGCCTTTAAATAAAGAAGAAATTCAGCGGGCTCATAAATTGGGTGTTAAAGATTTGCAAAAGATTTTAACGTTGGATGATTTAGTGAAAGGTAATGATGTGATTTTCGCGGCCAGTGGTGTTACTGATGCTGATTTCTTAAAAGGTGTCCGCTATTATGGTAATTCTGTATCTACTCACACTGTGGTTATGCGGGGAGCTTCGGGAACAGTAAGGTTTTTGGAAGCACGTCACCGTATGGATAAGAAGTCACAGTATCTTTCTATTTCTGGGAGATAAACATATTAGCGTTCAAGTGTTAATTCCGGAGAAATTTGTCTGTTTTCTTTTTGGTTTTCGCTGTTTTCCTTTACGGCTTGAATAGCTTCTAAATAGTCGGCAAGACTTTTGGAAGGATTGGGCCCCGAAAAATCCGGTTCAGAACCGGCTGCTAAATTGAATTTAAAGGCTTCTTCTATTTCCGCTGATTTAGGTTTGGGGGCAAAACATTTGAGAATGCTTTTGGCAGGTAGGGACCTAAGTTTTGTTAAGCGTCCGTGAAGTTCGACACAGACTTTAGAAATGGCTACGTGCTAAGCAGCGACTTCGGAAACAATGATAAAAAAACGATTTTGATAAATAAATTTTCTTTTAACGAGGAGCACCACCTTTGACGAATTTACTATAGTAATATGATTTTGCTGATAAAGTGGTGCTTGCACCCTTTTGAGGGGTATGCTATAATAACAAAATGTAATCGGGTTGGAAAGAAGGTGGCGTTATGAAAAAAGAAATTCATCCTCGCTATTATCAGGCAACGGTAACCTGTGCTTGTGGTGCGACATTTGAAACCGGTTCTACAAAAGAGGAATTAAAAGTTGAGCTTTGTTCCAAATGTCATCCCTTTTTTAGTGGTAAACAGCGTAATGTTTTTACGCGGGGACGGGTAGAGCGGTTTAAAGCCAAGTATGGTTTAGAATAGTGAACACAGGCAGAGCCGGGGCTCTGCTTTGTTGTTTAAAAAGGGGAGGCGAGGGGCTGTTGACATGAAACTATAAAATATTATAGAACCCGCTTGCTAAACTATAACTTTTGTGTTATATTATTAGCAGGAGG